>JAUXGE010000147.1 GCA_030622435.1 Planctomycetota bacterium | reverse complement strand
TCAGCGGCGGCGGACTTCGCCTGGACGTTACAGGCCCTGGTTCCCTGCACGACACGGCGGGCCTGGTTGTCCTGGCGCGGTAGCGTTCGGCCGTTCCACGTCCCGTCCACTCGGCGCCGGTTGCGGAACTCGGAACCTGCGGGAACTCCCGTGGCACACATAGCGCCGTCCCTCGAGTGAGCGGCGCGTTCTTTATGGACTCCTGATGATCTCCGCGGGCGAGGAGCGGCAAGCCTGTTTTGATGGGACTGCCCCAGTAGGGGCAGGGGCGCTTAGCCACGGGCGCAAGCCCGTGGGGTAGTAAAGTCACAAGGTGAGTAAGCCCCGGAGACGGATGGGTGTGTCACCTGACCGGGATCTCTTCGGCGCCGGGTACCACTGGCGGCTTGCCCGCCAGTGGCATCTGCAGCGCAGTCCCGTAGGGACGGCACTCCAGCTTTACACACGCCGCGCATCCGACCTCCACGAGAGTCCGCGTGTCGCCCCGACGGGGCTCGCTCCACATTGCCCGTCCTCAGCCCCACGGCTCACGCCGTGGGCTGATGCCTTTCGCCCCTACGGGGCTTGTTACCCTCTCGACGCCCTCGATTGTACGCGTCGCGCCCTCGGCTGACAGTGCAGCAGACTCTATACGTGTCGAACCGCTATTCCATTATAGAGGAACCCATTCCTTCTCGACAGGTTCCCGGCGGAGACACATCCCAGCCTTAGTCCTTCGCCTGCTCGAGCCATGTGCGAAGATGACGGGCGAGAACTTCCGGATCACGTTTTTGGAGGATGTGTTCGACAACGGCGCCGGGCACCTTTATCGACTTCATGGTCTGCTCTGCTCGGCGCCAGAGCTGATCGCGCTTCCGGTCGGTCTCGGCCAGAGTGAGGTCGGTAACTATCTCGCCGAGCCGCCCAAGGAGGATACCGTCGCGGTGCACGTAGTACCGTTCGATAATCTTCTTCTGATAGGGTGTGCGATCGGGCATGGCGATTCGAACTCGATTCCGTTTGTTCGTGCCCGGCCGGGCATCGTATCACTACACGGTGCCATGGTACTGTGCTGCATGGGCGCGGCGCCGACCGGCCCGCCATGACCATCCTTGTATATAAGGTGTTCCCGTGTCAGGGCAAGGCGCGAAGCGTGTACCGGAGGTGCGCGTGACACTTCCTGCGGGATTTGGTAGCTCGATCAGAGCCGCGACCGTGAGGGAGAGTACCAGTGCGACGATTCAGTTGATTCTGCGCGTTGCGACTCGCCCTTTCGGAGCCGCGACCGTCAGGAAGCGGAACCCTGCGTACCCGCAGCTTCGAGTGAATCGATACACTAGTCCTGTTTCCAAGTTAGATATTGTCGGTTTCGCAGGTTATTGTAGCGGTCTGTGTCCTCGCAGGCCGCTTCCCCCATTGCACACGACGCCCGGCGGGGACGCCGGCCGCTACAGCCGTAGGCATCACAGAACCGCATGTACCTTTCTGGAAACGGCACTAGTCTCACCCCCGGCCTGGGTGTTTCCGATCTGAATCGATGGCCGGCGTCTGGAGCAATCGGTGCCCTTGGCGTACCATCGGCTCAGAATGAGCGGTCGAGAAGCCGTCTCGAGGTTGTGAAGTTTTCGATTACTACCGGGATTCACACTAGCAATGAAGACCATCATTGAGCCGTTCAAGATCAAGGTCGTCGAGCCGATTCGGATGACGACACGCGAGTACCGCGAGGAGATGCTGCGGAAGGCGGGATTCAACGTCTTCAGCCTTCATGCGGAGGATGTGCTGATAGACCTGCTGACCGACAGCGGGACGGCGGCCATGAGCGCCGAGCAATGGGCCGGCATCATGCGCGGCGACGAGTCTTACGCCGGGGCGACGAGCTTCCATCGGCTCTACAACAAGGTGGCCGAGTTGACAGGGTTCGAGCACGTTCTTCCCACGCATCAGGGTCGAGCCAGCGAGCGCATCCTGTTCGAAATCATGGCCGGTCCCGGGAAGGTCGTCCCGAACAACAACCACTTCGATACGACCCGAGCCAATGTCGAAGCTTCCGGTGCGAAGGCGGTGGATCTGGTAATCGACGAGGGCCGGCTCGTGGCGTCGCGACATCCGTTCAAGGGAAACATGAATGTCGAAAGGCTGGAGGGGCTGTTCTCAGAGGTCGGCGCGGAGAACATTCCGTTGGTCATGCTGACGGTGACGAACAACAGCGGCGGCGGTCAACCGGTCAGTCTCGAGAACATCAGGGCCGTACGCGATGTGTGCCAAAAGCATGGCACTCCACTGTTTCTCGATGCGTGCCGGTTCGCCGAAAACGCGTACCTGATCAAGAAACGCGAGCCCGGCTGCTCGGACCGCTCGGTGCCCGAGATCGTCAGAGAGATGTTCGACCTGTCGGACGGCGCCACGATCAGCGCCAAGAAGGACGGGCTCGTGAACATCGGCGGACTGCTGCTGTTTCGGGATGGGGAGCTCGCTCGCCGGGCTCGAAACCTGTCGATCATGACCGAGGGCTTCCCGACCTACGGCGGGCTGGCCGGTCGGGATCTCGAAGCCATCGCACAGGGTCTGGAAGAGGTCGTGCAGGAGGACTACCTGCATTACCGTCTTCGAAGCATCGAATACCTGAGCGAGATGCTGCTTGCGGGGGGTGTGCCGATCATGGAGCCTCCGGGCGGTCACGCGATCTACATCGATGCGGCCTCGTTCTGCCCGCGCATTCCTCCGGAGAGATTTCCCGGGCAAGCCGTCGTGTGCGCCTTGTACCGCCACGCCGGGATTCGGGCCGTCGAGATCGGGAGTCTGATGTTCGGCGGGCATGGTCGGGCACCCGAGTTGGAGCTGGTGCGGCTCGCATTCCCGAGGCGGGTCTACACGCAGAGCCACGTTGACTACGTGGGCGAGGCCGTTCTGGACGTGTTTGCTCAGCGCGATACATTGAGGCCACTGGCAATCGTGGAGGAGCCGCCACAGCTGCGGCACTTCACCTGCCGGTTGGAAGAAATCGGAGACTGATTTCCGTCTGTGAGGCGAGAAGGGCATGTCCCGATCACGGATGATCGAATCCACCGAGGACCGGCGGCTGTTGCTCCGGTGGGCGCGCGATACGGCGGAGCGTTTCCTGGGGGCGGGCGATCGTGGGGCAGGTGAGAAGCCTGCGATCGCGGGTAGGTTCGGCGGGGCGTTTGTCACGTTCTGGCAGGGGTCGACCTTGCGCGGATGCGTGGGAACCTTCGCGCCGACCCGAGACATTGGCGCGACGATCGAAGAGGTCACGCTCTCCTCCTTGGGCGATTCGCGGTTTGTGTCCAACCCGATCACCACGAGTGACCTGGGCGCGCTGGAGATTGAAATCTCGGTTCTGACGACCCCGGTACCGACTGATGAGCCGGCCTCGCTGTCACCGGGCAGACACGGGATCATCGTCCGGCGGGGCGGTCGGTCGGGATGCTTCCTTCCGAAGGTGGCTTCCGAGCGGGGCTGGTCGGCGGAGGAGTTCCTGTCGCACTGCTGCACGATGAAAGCGGGGATGTCGGCGGACGCCTGGCGGGAGCCGGATACGGAGGTATTACTGTTCGAGGCGGAGGCTTTCTCCGACTCTCAGGTTGGCTGAGCCGGGAGTTTCACATTGAGGATGCAGCAGGCACCTCAGGCGACAATGAAAGGTCCGGAGGGTTTACGTGCTTCCGTGCCGTAGAAACGTGGCTATTCGCACATAGCATGTATTCTCCTTCTCGACGCCATCCTGCGCACCCAGTGGTCAGAAGTGGTAGTAGTAATTCGGGTAGAGCTTGCGCGTGCCCGTCAACGTTTTCCGGCAGCGTCCATGGAAGAAAGTCGGATTCAGACTGTTGACCACGTGAACCTGGAGGCCCCCTTCGGAGTGGATGAAGGGCTGCGGTGGTTCTACGAAGAGATTGCGCAGCTCGAGGAAATCGATTCAGACGACTATGAACCGGGGCGGTTGTGTTTCAAGTCTGGGCGGATAGAGTTGCGTATTCGCTGCTCGAACGCGCCACGCATCGAGTCCATAGCGCGTCGCGTCACGATTCTGGTCGAGTCGCTCGACAGTGTGGTCGAGCAGTTCGAGGAACGCTCGATTCCGTTCACGCGCCTGTCCGGACTGCTCTACACCGACCGCCGGCTGGAGGTGCTGGATCCGGCCGGGAACCGTGTCGCACTCAAACAGATGTCCTACGTGGGTCTGCTCTGAAGCGGCTTGCCGCGTGCCGGATTGATGGCGCTGGGACCTCGCAAAAAAAAATCCCGAAACTCGGGTGACACGGCGGCGTAGTTTGTGTATAGTCCTTGGGTCCTGCGGAACCGAACGTCCTGTTGCGGTCTGTCCCCCCATGATGTCGACTCCGTCGGTGTTTATTCTTGGCAGACTTCGCCAAGCCGGGGCGTGTGATGCGGACCGGCCGGGCGCGCTGGTCACGGGATTTCCTTTTGCCAGAGCCGTAGCGTTGCGGTGACGTCCGTCGGACCGGTGCGGTTGTTGGTGGGTTCTGCTGTCCGTCCGGTCTGCTGGACGGGTGGCGGGGTCTGTCGTCGGTGGAACCCCACGGCCCGAGCGAATTGTCGCGAGTCCTTCCGAAACTCAAAGTGCCGATCATCGGTCTTGTCGGCGGTATCGGAGCCGGGAAGACCACGGTTGGGCAAATCCTCGAATCGCTTGGGGCGGCGGTCGTAGATTTCGACCGGGTCGCGCACGAGGAGCTTCGCTCTGCCGATGTGGTGGAGGAATTGCGGCAGTGGTGGGGAGATGGAGTTTGCACGCCGCAGGGCGAGGTGGACCACGAGGCGATTGCGGCAATAGTGTTCCGTGATCCGCACGAACTGGCCCGGTTGGAGGAGTTGCTCCACCCGAGGATTCTGCGACAGGTCGAGGTACTTGTAGCGGAACACGCTTCCGATTCGAGCGTCCGGGCGGTTGTTCTGGATGCACCGAAGCTGCTGGAGTCCGGATTGGACCGGTGGTGCGATGCGGTGATTTTTGTCGACACGGACTCGGCAAGTCGCGCCGAGCGCGTGGCGAAGACTCGTGGATGGTCTCGAGAGGAGTTGATACGTAGGGAGAATCTGCAGAATCCGTTGGATTTGAAGAAGACAAGTGCCGATCATGTAGTTACGAACCATTCCGGCATTGACACATTGCGGTCACAGGTTGAACGAGTTTTTTCGTCGGTGCTGGCTTCTCAGACTCGAATCCGTGCGAGGCGATTCCCCGAACCTTAAGTGATAACGTTCCAGAAAAGCCCTAGTGTTTCAGACCAGTAAGGCTCGTCGTTGCGACGAGACCCATGTCTAAATGACAGGAGGATGATTTCATGGCGAAAGCCGCCACAGGTAAAGCACGCAGCACCAGGAAAAAAACGACGGAAACCGCGGCAAGCACCAAGAGCAAGGCCGCCCCACCTGAACCCGATACCGAGCCCGACGTGGAAGCCGAAAGCTTCGCTGCCGGGATCGAGGACACGACCGAAGAGACCCCCGCCGCTCCGATCGATGCCGACACCCACGAAGGTCCGATCGATGCCGAAACCCACGCCCGGTATGAAGAGATCAAGAAGGGCGAGATCCACATCACCCAGCTGCAGCGCATGACCGTGCAGGAATTGCACGACGTTGCCAAGAAAGAGGGGCTCGATGAGTACACGGGCCTGAAGAAGCAGGATCTGATCTTCAAGATCCTGAAGGAACGCATCAACCGCGACGGTTTGATGTACGGCGAAGGTGTGTTGGAGATTCTTCCCGACGGGTTCGGGTTTCTACGAAGCCCCGAGTACAACTACCTTCCCTGCCCCGACGACATTTACATCAGTCCGTCGCAGATCCGTCGCTTCGGTCTGCGCAACGGGCACATTGTCGCCGGTCAGATCCGACCGCCCAAGGAATCCGAGCGGTACTTCGCGCTGTTGCGCGTCGAGGCGATCAACTTCGAAGATCCCAACATGGTCACCGAGAAGACCAACTTCGAGGATCTGACCGCCCTGCACCCCGACCGACGCCTGATCCTCGAGACGACGCCGGAAGAGGTAAACATGCGCATTGTCGATATGGTGACGCCGATCGGCATGGGACAGCGTATGCTGATCGTCGCTCAGCCGCGTACGGGCAAGACCGTGCTGCTCCAGAAGATGGCGAACGCCGCCACGGCCAACCATCCCGATCTGCATGTCTTCATCCTCCTCATCGACGAGCGTCCCGAGGAAGTGACGGAGATGCAGCGAAGCACGACGGCCGAAGTCGTCAGTTCCACGTTCGACGAACCCGCGGTGCGGCACATACAGGTCGCCGAGATGGTCATCGAGAAGGCCAAGCGGCTCGTGGAGTACGGGCGCGACGTCGTCATTCTGCTCGACTCCATCACACGCCTCGCCAGGGCGTACAACACGGAAGCCCCCCACTCGGGCAAGATTCTCTCCGGCGGTATCGACTCCAACGCGCTGCAGCCGCCGAAGCGGTTCTTCGGCGCCGCCCGTAACATCGAAGAGGGCGGATCGCTGACGATCATCGGTACGGCACTGGTCGAGACCGGCTCGAAGATGGACGATGTGATCTTCGAAGAGTTCAAGGGCACCGGTAACTCCGAGCTGCACCTGGATCGCCGTCTGGTCGATCGCCGCGTCTGGCCTGCCATTGACGTGGCCGGCTCCGGCACGCGCAAGGAAGAGCTTCTGCTCGATCCGAAGGAACTCGAGCTGGTGTACCGTCTGCGTCGCGTACTTTCAGACATGAACGTCGTCGAGGCGATCGAACTGTTGCGGGCTCAGCTCCAGAAGGTGCGTACCAACGCCGAGTTCCTGATGACCATGAACCTGTCATGATCTCGGGCAACGCGGCGGGATGATCCGTTGCGAGAGGGATGACGATGGACATCAGCATCAAGTACTGCGTCGAGTGAGACTACTACCCACGAGCTGCCAGTTTGGCGGATGCCATCAAGAAAGAGTTCAACGTCGGTGCGAAACTGATCGAGGGTGCCGGAGGCGTGTTCGACGTGCACGTCGACGGCACCGCGGTTTGGAGCAAACACCGGACCGGGCGCTTTCCCCAACCACGCGAGGTGCTGGACAAGATCAGGATCGAAACCGGAAGCACGTGATCTTCTCCAGGATTACGCCTTTGGTATGCCACCGTGCCTTTGCGCGGTGACAGCGTCGTGAAACACCCTTTGCTCCCTGGTGACAGCCCTCGCGATTCCTATCCCCGCGCGTGCGCCGACACAACTCCTTTGGCGACGGCCCACTGTGCCGGGCTTGCGCTGGACTTGTAGTCAAGTCGGCACTACAAGAGGCTCTTCCGTGAGAGTTGACCCCTGAATTGCGGTAGGTCCAGGTTCTCCAAGATGCTCCTGCCGCTTTGGAGCACCGCATGTTCGGGTGTAAAGATCCTCGTCATGGCAAGGGAGGCTTATCAATATGAACGCGACAATCACCTGGCTCGGACACGCGACAACTCGTCTGGTCTTGCCGGACGGACGGGTGATCTTCATTGACCCGTGGCTGGAAGGAAATCCGGCCTGTCCCGGCGCGATGAAGAAGCCCACGCGCTGCGACATGATCGTGCTGACTCACGGACACGGCGATCATGCCGGTGACGTGAAGGCACTCGTGAATCAATACGACCCGGTGGTGATCGGGAACTTCGAGCTTTGCAACGTGTTGGAGGCTCAGATAGGCAAGGGTCGATTCAGCGGTATGAACACCGGCGGCACGCAGACAGTCGACGGTGTTCATGTGTCCCTGACCCAGGCTTTTCATTCCTCCAGCATCGACTCTCCCGAAGGTCCGATCTACGCCGGCATGCCTAACGGCGTGATCATCGGCATAGACGGGCTGGCCACGGTGTATCATGCCGGCGACACGGACGTGTTCGGGGATATGAAGCTGATCGCGCAACTCTTTGCGCCGAAGGTCTGCATCCTCCCCGTCGGCGACTATTACACGATGGGCGCCAAGGGGGCGGCGCTGGCGGCCGAAATGCTCCAGCCTGCGGCCATCATCCCGATTCACTACAAGACGTTCCCGGTGCTGGCGCCAAGCGCCGACGAGTTCCAAAATGCCCTGCCGGCCAATCTCAAAGAACGCCTCGTAGAAACAGAGATCGGCCAGGATCTCGCCTGGACCGCGACGGGGATTGGCTAGCAAATTCTAGGCTGTCGCGCAACAACTGTAGCGCCACGCCTTGTGCGTGTATGTGTTTAGCGTCGTATTCGGGTGGCATGGGCAAGGATCGCCTCCAGCAGAACCTCTCGATCAGAGGATGACGCTCGCCGGCGATCTTTGCCCGTGTGGGCGGCGCAATTGCAGGCAACACGGGCAAGCTGCACCGCGGGGCATCCGTCACCGATTAGTGCAGGTGTGGTAAACTGTAGCCCAGGTTGCTTAGCCGCGTGTCCGCTTGCCCATGCCACCCATCGCCAAACACGTACTTGTGCTTGGTGTGGAACGTCCGGCATCTTGTGACAACGCCACCAGCAAGGGGTGGCGTTACATATCGTCCAATCGTCGTCGGTTGCACATCGAACGCCCGCTATTCCTTGGCGCCGCGCTCGCGCAGGAATCCGGCCAGCGCTCTGTGATTCCTCTCGATGGCGTTGTGCAGTGGTGTGTGACCGGCCTGATCCACTGCGTTGATTTCCGCCCCGTGCTTAATGAGCACATCTGCAACGGCCGTGAGCAGACGATCGACCTCCTTCACCTCCGGACCTGCTGCCGTGCCCACATGAAGCGGCGTTGCGAGCTGCTTGTTTCTCGAGTTGACCTCTGCGCCGTGCTTGATGAGCCGTCCGGTTGCTTCTTTCCGGTATCGCAAGGCCGCTACGTGCAGCGGGGTGTTACCCTCGTGGTCCTTGGCATCGAGATCTGCCTTCTTCGAGACCAGCCAATCGATAACATCCACGTGATTGTACATGGCGGCTTCGTGCAGCGGTGTGCGTCCGAGGCGGTCGGTCGCGCTGATGTCGGAACCGGCGGCGTGCAAGACATCCAGCAAGCCTGTGCGACCCTTCATGGCTGCGAGATGGAGCGGCGTCTTGCCCTGGCCTTCAGCGGCCTTGACGTCGGCGCTGCGACTAATCAGCAGCGACACGATTGCCTTGCGTCGCGTGTTGGCGGCTTCGTTGTCGGCGCCCGCCCGCACCGCGACGTGCAATGCCGTCAACCCGTCACGGTCCTTGGCGTTGACATTGGCGCCCGCATTGAGAAGACTTTCGGCAGCGGCCTCGTGCAGATTCCCGGCGGCCAGATGTAGCGGAACCTGCCCGGAACGGTCCCGAGCGTTAACGAGATCCGGCGTCTCGCGCAGCAGCGAGTCAATGTGCGTAATGTCACCTGTGGCGGCGGCCGTGTGAATGTCGACAACTCGATCATCCGCAAGGCAAACTGAACCGCCCCATGCCAGCAACAGCAAGGCAAGTGTGGACTTGGTTGTGGTCATCGATCTGCGCCCTCCCCGGCCCGCGTGACAGCCGGCCGTTGTTGATCTTGAGTAAGCCACCATATGCCGTCTACGATCGAGGACGAACGTTGCGGCCGCACACAGTGTCAGCGCCATAACTACCAAGCCCCATTCGGATACGGTGGGGATGACCCGCTCGCCAACGGCAAACTCGGCGTCGCTCTCATCCCACGAGCCGTACGTGTCGATGCCATCGAACGATCGGATGCGAAGCTTGTAGTTCCCACCCACCCCTGGCGGCGTCCAGGATGTCGACGTCGCGCCGACCGGTGTCAAGGCTATGACATCGGACCACATGGTGTTGTCGTTCGAAACCTGCACCTCGTCGATCCACACGGCGTCGTCCCCTTCCGTCACCGAACCGTCCTTGTTGTATTCCCATTTCAGCTCGTGGGACCCGGGGGACAACACGGCGGCAAACGGCACCCATCCGCCGCTTGTACCCGAAGCATGTAACTCTAGATGGCCGTCGATGAAGAAATCGAAGAAGTCCCATCCGGACTCGGAACTGACCCGATACCAGAAGCTGAGTTCGCCGCCCTGGGACGTCCTCGTCATCCAGGTCGTCTGGCCGTGCGTGATAGAACCGGATCGCGCGGCGTACAGCCCTTCGTGACTGTCGCTGCTCGTGACCGTCCAGAGCCCAGGGCCGCCAGTCTCGTAGGCCTCGTCGAGACTCCCGGTCTCAAAGCCGTCGAACACCGCGCTTATGTCATCGGCGTTTGCGGTGTACTGTACGTGGTACTGGCTCGACGGATTGCCGGTCCACGTGATGGATGTCGGGCTCCCATCATCGAGCACCTCTCCGCCATTCGGGTACGTCACCATCGTGCGCCAGAAGGACACGTCCAACCGAGTGGCGTCGCCACTGGAGACGACGACGCCCGGGATCGTGATCGAGTCGTAACCCGTGGCGGTGAACATCAACTCGTAAGTACCCGGCAGCAGCATCCGATGGTAATCACCGATGTCGGGATCGGTGTAGATCTCGTGATCGCGGCCTGTGACCGTTATCGTCGCCGCCAGCGGATCGCCCGTGGGGGCGTCGCTCACGATTCCGCGCACCCCGATCAAGCTCG
>JAUXGE010000186.1 GCA_030622435.1 Planctomycetota bacterium | reverse complement strand
CTGAAGGTCTCCGAGCATGAGATCTACGGCGTGGCCACGTTTTACGCCCAGTTCCGCTTCCACGCGCCAGGTAGACACCGCATCAAGGCGTGCCTGGGCACCGCGTGCCATGTTCAGGGCGGCGAGCAGATGCTCGACGTACTCCAGCGTCGCCTCGGCATCAGTCCCGGCGAAACGTCCGCTGACAAGGAATACGACCTCGAGCGGGTCGCCTGCCTGGGATGTTGCGCGCTGGCTCCAGTGGTCACGATTGACGAGGACACGTATGGCCAGATGTCGGTCCTGAAACTACAGAGGTTATTGGATGAGCGTGAAAACGATTGACGACCGCCGCGCAAACGCGGAGAAACGCTGGGAGAAGCTCCAGCAGAGCCCTCGCCCCGTCATCTACATCGGCGCGGGTTCCTGCGGGCGGGCGGCCGGCGCAACCGACGTCATCAAGGCCCTCGAAACCTACCTCGAGGAGAACAACACCGACGCCAAGCTCATCGAGGTCGGGTGCATCGGCCCGTGCTACCTGGAACCCTTGATCGACATCCAGATGCCCGGCAAACCGCGCGTGAGCTACTCGAATGTCGCCCCCGAGCACGTCGGGAGGATCCTCGACGGCCTCCTTGCCGACAACGGGATTCCGCGGTTCCATCTCGCCGGTCATTTCGGCGAGGAAGAGATCGACGGTGTGCCCCGCTTCTTCGATCAGCCCATGCTCGCACCCCAGGTCCGCATCGTGCTTCGCAACTGCGGCATCATCGACCCGGAGGACATCAACCACTACCTCGCTCGCGATGGGTACAAGGCCATCGAGGAGTGCCTGTCGATATCATGGAAGGACGTCATCGACACGGTGAAAGAGGCCGGGCTGAGGGGCCGCGGCGGCGCGGGTTTCCCAACGTGGCGCAAATGGCTGTTTTGCCGTGAAACCGAGAGCGACCAGCGCTATCTCATCTGCAACGCGGACGAGGGCGACCCCGGCGCATTCATGAACCGATCGTTGATCGAGGGTGATCCCCACGCCCTCCTCGAGGGCATGTTGGTCGCCGCCTACTCCATCGGCGCCGGCAAAGGATTCATCTACATTCGCGCGGAATACCCCCTCGCCATCGAGCGGCTGAAACGTGCCATCGCGCAGATGAGGGACCTCGGCCTGCTCGGTGACAACATCCTCGGCACCGATTTCAGCTTCGATATCAAGATCAAGGAAGGAGCCGGTGCATTTGTATGCGGCGAGGAGACGGCACTGATTGCCTCGATCGAAGGGCAGCGCGGCATGCCGCGCACCCGCCCGCCTTTTCCCGCCGTCTCGGGGCTGTGGTGCAAACCGACGATCATCAATAATGTCGAGACCCTGGCCACCCTGCCCAACATCATCCGGAACGGTGCCAGCTGGTATAACCAGTTCGGGACGGAGACCTCGAAGGGGACCAAGACTTTCAGCCTGGTCGGCAAGGTGAGGCGCACAGGGCTCATCGAAGTCCCGCTCGGAATGACGCTCCGGGAAGTCATCTACGACATCGGCGGCGGTCTGGTCAAGGACTTCAAGGCCGTCCAGACCGGCGGTCCGTCCGGCGGATGTTTGGGAGAGGAGTTCCTCGACACCCCCATCGACTACGAGAACCTCGCCGAGGTCGGCTCGATCATGGGTTCCGGCGGGCTGATCGTGGTGGACAAGGACACGTGTATCGTCGACACGGCCAAGTACTTTCTGAGCTTCACTCAGGCGGAATCATGCGGCAAGTGCGTCCCGTGCCGCGTCGGAACCAGGCACCTGGTTCAGATCCTCGAGAGGATCAGCAAAGGCAAGGGCGAACTGGCGGACATCGACCGCCTCGAAAAGCTCGCCGTGGCGATCAAGGGCGGTTCCCTGTGCGGGCTGGGGCAAACGGCACCGAACCCTGTATTGTCTTCTCTGAAGTATTTCCGTGACGAATTCCTGGCACATATAAGGGACAGCCGCTGCCCGGCGGCCGTCTGCCGCGACCTAGTCGTCTATCGCATCATCAAGGATAAATGCACGGGCTGTCAGCGGTGCGTCCAGGTCTGCCCCACCGAGGCGATCTCCGGACCTCGCTCCGAGCCCCACAACCTCGACGAGGAGAAGTGCATCAAGTGCCGGTCGTGCTATGAAATCTGCCGTTTCGACGCCATCGCCGGTGACGCCATCATCATTGAATCGTGAGGTCAACGTGAGCCGAAAAAAGACACGAACCTGCACCATGGAGATCAACCACCGCGAGGTCTCCTTCCCCGAAGGCGTTACCGTCCTTCGGGCCGCCGAGCTCAACGACGTCTACATTCCGTCGCTCTGCTCGCACAAGGACCTCTCTCCCTTCGGCGGTTGCCGGATGTGCCTTGTGGAAATCGAGGGCATGCGCGGATACCCGCTCGCGTGCAGCACGATCGCAGAGGAAGGGATGAAGATCCTGACGGACACGGCCACGATCCGCGAGATGAGAAAGGAGATCCTCCAACTCATCCTCAGCGAGCACCCGGCAAGCTGCCTGATCTGCGACGAGAAAGACGGCTGCCGGGAGAACCAGTACACCATTCGCAAAGTCGGCGTTACGACGGGTTGCCGCTACTGCCCCAATGATGCGCAGTGCGAGCTTCAGGACGTGGTCGAGAGAATCGGCATTACCGACATCGAATACCCGATCGACTACCGCGGCTACGAGGTCGAGCACGACGACCCCTTCTTC
This sequence comes from Planctomycetota bacterium, assembly GCA_030622435.1. GTDB lineage: Bacteria > Planctomycetota > Phycisphaerae > UBA1845 > UBA1845. Next base: position 6,485 of record JAUXGE010000186.1, on the reverse strand, counting down.
GACCGGGATTACAACATTTGCATCCTGTGCGGCCGGTGCGTACGCATGTGCCAGGAGGTCCGCGGCACGAGCGTGCTGGCGTTCAAATTCCGTGGACCCAAGGCTCAGATCGGTCCAGCGTTCGGCAAGAGCCACGTCGAGGCGGGCTGCGAGTTCTGCGGTGCTTGCGTGTCCGTGTGCCCGACAGGGGCGCTGGCCGACAAAGTGTCGAAATGGGATGGCGAGCCGGACGGTCTGGAAGTCTCCACGTGCCCGTTCTGTGGGATCGGGTGCCAGGTGGAACTGCTCCACAAAGACGGCCGCCTGTCGAAGGTCCTCCCCGATCCCGACCCGGAGGTCAGCGACGGACAGCTCTGCGTGCGAGGCAGGTTCTGCATGCCCGAAACCACGCACCACCATGAGCGGGCCAAGAAGCCCATGCTCAAACGCGGGAAGTACTTCCGCGAGGTGACGTGGGACGAGGCACTCGACGACGTCGCGGCGAAACTCGCGAGCATCAAACCCAACGACTTCCTCATGGTCGTCTCCCCCGATCTGACCAACGAAGGTCTCTACACGGCGCAGAAGTTCGTTCGCACCTGCCTCGGGTCCAACAACATCGATTCGACCGCTCGCGAACTGTTGCCCGGCGGGCTGGGGCTGTGGGCCAAGCTGTTCTCGCTGCCCATTTCGATCAGAGGATTGCGAGACGCCGATGCGATCATCGCCATCGGGCTCGACTCGAGGTTCTACTTTTCAGTCGCCGGCGTGGAGATTCGGCACGCCCTGAAGAACGGTGCGAAGCTAGTTACCATCGACGCGCGAGATTCGAACCTCGCCCGCTATACGGACTGTTGGCTGCGCCCGACGCCCGGCAAGGAAGGCAGCGTTCTGGGCACGCTCACCAACAAACCTGGAAAGAAAAACGGTACTATTCGCGACCTCGCCCGAAAGACCGGCGTGGATCCAACGCTCCTCGAACAGGCCGTTGACACGCTGGATTCGGCCGATCACCTGGCAATCGTCATCGGACCGACGGTCTTCCAGTACAGCGCTAACGAAGACCTTGTCGATGCTCTCCAGGGTCTCGCCCGACGCAAGAACACCACGTTCCTGCCGCTCTACCACGGAGCGAACACGCGCGGCGCGCTCGAGCTGGGCGCCATGGGCTCCATCCTTCCCGGCGTAGCCCGGGCCAAGGGCAAGAGCATCACCCTGGACGATGTGATCGAGGGGACGGTCAAGCCGAAGGTGCTTTATCTCGTCGGGGAAACTCCTTTCTTCGAACGTCCGGACTGCGAATACGTGATTGCTCAGGGCATTTACCCACCGCCGTTTGCGGTTGATGCGTTCCTCCCCGCGGCCAGCTTCGCCGAGGCGGAAGGCACGTTGACTAACGTGGAAGGGCGCGTTCAGCAGCTTGTCAAGATCGAAGACCTTCCGGACGGTGCGGTCACCGGGTTCGCCCGGCCTGACTGGCAGATATTCGGGCGGCTGGCTGACAAGCTGAAATCTACCGAGTTCAAGTACAAGAGCGCGAAGGCGATCCTCAAGGAGATCAGCCAGAACGTTCCCGGCTTCCCCGGCAAGCCCGACCGGAAACCTCGCATGCTTACACCACAAGCGAAACTGCCCGTCGAGAAAAACACAGCGGGAATCACGGGGACCGGGCCTTATCTCCTCGTCGTCGAACCGGGCGGCTTCGGACACCGCGGCATCGACCTGAGTTCGACAGTCGAAGGCTTGCAGGAACTCGGCCTCGAGGAGGGCTTCCGGCTCCATCCGGACGACCTGCGGAAGCTCCGCGTCGAGCCGGGAGATGACCTCACCGTGTCGATCGGCAAGCTCGCCGTCACCGCCCCCGCCAGGGACGACGCCGAGTGTCCGCCGGGCACGGTCTATGTCTGCCGACCCGTCGCCTACGGCGGACTCGAGCACCGAGCGGCTCTCGAACCCCTTTATCGCCTGGGGACAAGCCCGGTCAAAGTCAAGGTGCAGGCCGCCAAGTCGGCTGGAAAGAAGTCTAAGAAGAAAGCCACACTCAAAAGGACATCCGCCGTCAGGGGATGAGACGCACGGAGTAGAGAATGTACGAGATAGTTGAACGTCGGATGATCGTCCCGAACCTTCACGAGTTCACCGTCAAGGCGCCGGAAATCGCGGAGTCGGTTCAGGCGGGCAACTTCATCATCGTCAGACCGGACGAGGTCGGGGAACGAACGCCACTCTCCGTCGCCGACTGGGATTGCGACGCCGGGACGATCACGTCGATCTTCATGCAGGTAGGCGGCTCGACGGCGAAGCTCGCACGCCTCGAGCCCGGTGGAGACATTCCAACGTGCGCCGGGCCGCTCGGGAAGGAAACCGAAATCCGTGACGACTTCGGCACGGTACTGTGCATTGGAGGCTGCTACGGAATCGGAAGCATCTACCCCGTCGCACGAGCCCTGAAGGAGGCCGGGAACAAGGTCGTCTCGCTGCTCGAAGCCCGCAGCTCCTACCTCCTCTACTGGCAGGACAAGCTCGAGGAAGTCTCCGATCGCGTGATCGAGCTGACGCGCGACGGGACGGCAGGTTACAAGGGCCACATCACGCGGCTGGGCGAAATCCTCACGTTGGAGAAGATCAAGCCCGACCTGATCATCGTCAACGGATGCACGTTCCTGATGATGCGCGCGTCCAAGATGACCGAGTCGCTTGGCATCAAGACCATCGTCAACATGAACCCGATCATGATCGACGGCACAGGCATGTGCGGTGTCTGCCGCCTGACCGTGGCCGGCAAGATGAAGTTCGCGTGCGTCGACGGGCCCGACTTCGACGGCCACGAAATCGACTGGGAAGAATTCCTGAAACGGCGGCAGACCTATAACCCTGAAGAAGTCCATCCGCTTCGCAAGAGCGGCTGCGCTTCCCACTTTTAGCAGCGGAGGTGGCCCAAGTTGGCAAAGAAGATCGACTACAACCGGCGGCCGATGCCCAAGCAGGAACCGTTCGAGCGCGTCAGGAACTTCGACGAGGTCGCGCTGGGTTACACGGAAGACCTGGCCGTGGAGGAGGCGTCTCGATGTCTGGCGTGCAAGAAGTCCTTCTGCAAGGAGGGCTGCCCGGTCGCCGTCGACATCCCCGGCTTCATCCAGTGCATCGTCGATCGCGACTTCGCGGGGGGCATCAAGAAGATCAAGGAGACGAACGCCCTGCCCGCGGTCTGCGGACGCGTCTGCCCACAGGAAGATCAGTGCGAAAAGGTGTGCGTGCTGGGAAAAAAGGGCAGCCCCGTGGCTATCGGGCGACTCGAACGATTCCTTGCCGATTGGGAGGCGGCAAGCGGTGAAACTGAAACCCCCGACATCTTACCTTCGACGGGCAAGAAGATCGCTATCGTCGGCTCCGGACCGGCGGGTGTGACCGTAGCCAACGATCTTGTGCTTCTAGGCCACGACATCACGATGTTCGAGGCGCTGCACGACGCGGGCGGCGTCCTGACTTACGGCATTCCGGAGTTCCGACTTCCCAAGGCGATCGTCCGGCGCGAGGTTGAATACGTCGAGAGCCTCGGCGTGAAGCTGCGCCTCGACTACATCGTCGGCAAGACGAAGACGATCGACCGAATTCTGACGGAGTTTGATGCCGTGTTCGTCGGGGCAGGGGCGGGTCTCCCCTGGTTCATGGAGATCCCGGGCGAGAACCTCAACGGGGTCTATTCCGCCAATGAGTATCTGACACGCTGCAATCTGATGAAGGGCTTTAGGTTTCCCGCGTACGACACCCCCATCAAGCGTCCGTCGTACGTGGCCGTGCTCGGCGGCGGGAACGTCGCCATGGACTCCGCGAGAACGGCACTGCGGCTCGGCGCCGACGAGGCCCATATCGTCTATCGCCGGAGCCGGACGGAACTGCCTGCCCGGCTCGAGGAGGTCGAGAATGCAGAGGAGGAGGGTGTCATTTTCGACTTCCTGACGCAGCCCATGAGGCTGATCGGGAATGAAAGTGGGTGGCTCACCGAGATGGAATGCCTCAAGATGGAACTTGGCGAACCGGATTCCTCGGGTCGCCGGCGCCCCGTCCCGATCGAGGGTTCCGAATTCAGGATGAAGACCGACGCCGTCGTCTGCAGCATCGGGAACAGCCCGAACCCGCTTATTCCATTGACGACACCGGGGCTCGAGGTCGGCAGGAAGGGGAACATCGTGGTCGACGAAGCTACGGGCAAGACTTCGCGCGACGCCATCTGGGCCGGCGGCGACGTCGTCACCGGTGCAGCAACAGTAATCAGTGCAATGGGTGCCGGGAGAAACGCGGCCAGGGACATTCACGAATTCCTCTCCGGCAACGGGTCCAACGCGTAGACTCGCACTCGTGAGATCGTGATATCGGGGATCTCGAGGTTCAGCATGCATCTCGGACACGGCAACGAGCAAGTCCGGATGCCGGGAAAGGATGACATGGGAGTATCCGAGTTCGGCCAGTTGCCTCGTCCCGAGGGGCAGACGTTTCGATCGAACCGGGTCGGGGCGCGCCAGCGAGGCATTCTCCGCTCGGAGACACGACCATGAAGCTCACACAGATCATCGACATTCTCGACTGCGAGGTGTTGAGCGGCAAGGATGAGCTCTCGATCGACGTCGAGACCGTCGTGGCCTCTGACGGCATGAGTGAGATCCTGGCTTTTGCCCATCCCGGCGCGTTGATGATCACCGGGCTGACCAACATCCAGTCGGTAAGAACGGCCGACATCGCCAACGTACGCGCGGTCATCTACATCCGAGGCAAGCGACCGGACGAGAAAACCATCAAGCTCGCCGAGGTGGTCGGCATCCCTGTCCTCGCGACGCGCCTCGGCATGTTCGACGTCTGCGGAATCCTCCGCGAGCGCGGGCTGAAGGGCGGCATGTAGCATGGCGGAAGAGTTGCTGCGAAAATCGTACCAGATTCACGGACGCGACTTCGACAAGGCCGGAGAGACGGCGTCCGACATCAAGGATATCCTCAAGAAGATCGGCGTTGATGCCGGAGTGATCCACCACACCGTCGTCATCGCGTTCGAGGCAGAGATGAACGTCGTGATGTATGCGTCCGAGGGAACCGTCACCTTCGTGTTCACGGACGAGGACATCCGGCTGGAGATCGCCGACGAAGGTCCCGGCATCGAGGATATAGATCTGGCGCTGACCGAGGGCTATTCCACCGCTACCGACCAAATGCGTGAAATGGGCTTCGGCTTCGGAATGGGCCTGCCCAACATCAGAAAGAATGCGGACGAGTTCAACATAGAATCGGAACCCGGCGTGGGCACCAAGGTGTCCGCGGTCGTAAGGCTTGACGCAAGTGCCTGAACAAACACACGGCTTCACGATTGACCAGGGGAAATGCGAAGGTCACCTCGCATGCATGCGTGTGTGCCCCACGCACGCCATCCGGGTCAAGGAGGGCAAGGCCAGGCTCCTGCCCGAGTTGTGCATCGATTGCGGATCGTGCCTCCCGGTCTGCCCCAGCGGGGCGATCCAGGCCACGACCGGAAGCGTCGCCGACCTCGACAGCTTCGACTACAAGGTGGCCGTTCCGTCTCCGGTCCTCTTCGGCCAGTTCCCCCAGGGGATCACGCCCGCCCACATCGTGGCGGGTCTGCGCGGCCTGGGCTTCGACGCCGTTTGGGACTTCACAGTCGAACTGGCGCTCGTGAATCGCGCCGTCGTCGACTACGTGGAGCATTGGGAAGGCCCCTACCCGCTCATCTCCGTCTCATGCCCTGTCATCGTCCGGCTCGTCCAGGTTCTGTACCCCGGCATGGTAGACCAACTCGTGCACCTCCAGCCTCCCCGAGAACTCGCCGGCCGTGAACTCAAGCGCCGCTACTCCCAGGAACTCGGCATTGATCGCGATCGGATCGCCGCCGTCTACATCACGCCGTGCCAGGCGAAGACGATCTCGATCCTCAAACCGGCCGAAGGGGCAAAGAGCAACCTCGACGGCGCCCTCGGCATCCGCGACGTCTACAACGACATCCTGGCCATCACCCGTTCGCTGGAGAAAGACGACGCCGACAACCTCTCCGACAGCTTCGTCCGCAGCACGGAAATGCTCCGCTGGGCAACGAGCCAGGGGCAGGGGCACGTCCTCGGCCGCCACCGGTACATGTCCGTCACCGGTTTGTCCAACATCATTCAAGTCTTCGACGACATCGAGAAGGGCAAACTCCGCAACATCGAGTATCTCGAATGCGATGCCTGTTGGGGTGGGTGCGTCGGTGGCAACCTCGCCGTCGACAACATCTACGTCACTTTCAGCAAGATTCACCGTCTCCTGGCCGAGCTCCCCGAGAGCGATCCCACGCTCGAAGCTGAGATTACACGCCGGTACTCCGGTGAGGACTTCGCGCTGAAGGCTCGTGTCAGACCTCGGGCGGCGGACAGGAACGCCCGGGATCTGAAGGAGCGCGTGAGACGGATCAAGACCGAGGAAGCCGTCTTCAAGATCCTGCCGGGCCTGAACTGCGGGCTGTGCGG
>JAUXGE010000245.1 GCA_030622435.1 Planctomycetota bacterium | reverse complement strand
GATACGTCCGAGCGGACTCCTTACGACCTCGATGGCATCCCGCGCGTGATCGACGATCTGGACACCGGCGTCCCCGGTTCTCCGGTCGTGGATATGGGAGCCTACGAGTACTTCACCGACTGCAACCGCAACGGCCTGCCGGACGTGTGCGACCTCGATTGCGATGCGCTGTCCGGAACCTGCGACCTGCCCGGCTGCGGCGAATCGGTGGACGTGAACCCGGCCGACGGGATCCCCGACGAGTGCGTCGAGTTCATCGGTGGGTGCGATCCCAACATTGACTGGAGCTGCTGCAACAATTGGAATATCCCCGGAGAAGTCTATCCTGACAACACGGAAACGGAGTTCTACAGCCCGGAGCTCAACGGCCCGGAAGACAACCTGTTCCTGGACGTGACCGTGACGATCGACACGCTCGACATCCTCAACGGCGCTACGTTGAGCGTGACGCAAGATGGTGCCGGAGACCTGACGGTCGAGAAGGCGGGCGGCATCCTGGCCGAGGGTACGATCTATGTGGATCACAATCGAAAGATCAGCATCCCGAACGGCCCGCTGGTGCTTGGGGGCAATGCCGGCCTATACGAAGCCAACCCGACCGCACGCGGCACGGTTGAGGCGTCACTGACGGCAGAACGGGTCACGCTCTTACCCGTCCTTGGTAACCCGACCGACCAGATGACGCTAACCGACACCATGTCCGTGACGACGACCGGTGACTTCGTTATGGAAGCTGTGGGCGATGATCTGATGGGCTGCGTTGTGCCGGGCGGACGACAAGTGGACAGTCGTGGTGGTCGAACACCTCCGATCACGCGTATTAGCGACAGCGCTTTCATGTCGGTCGGAAACAACTTCAGCCTGCTCGGAGCCGTCACGTTCATCAACGACTCGTCGGTCGCAGTGACAGTCGGAGGGAGCTTCATTAATCAGAGTACGGCGCCGGAATGTTTCGTTTGGGACGACGGATCGTTGCAGCTAGGCGAGGCACCGCCTGGTGCCCGCCGGTCAACGTCCGGTGAACAGTCATTTGAGGTCGCAGGGCGCGACCTCGGTCGGGAAACCGCCTTCGAGAACATAGACTTTGGCATTGGTCAGTTGAAGATCATGGCTGATACGAGCATCACTTTCATTGACACCTTCGACAACGACGAGCAGGGTCAGCAGGCCTGCACGGAAGCCCTGTACGTGCAGGACCTGATCCTGCAAAGCGGCTCGACGATCGTGCTCGACAACTGCCGGGTCTACTACGAGAACCTCACCGAAGAGGCGAACGTCACGAAGACGTTCGAGGGGTGCGGTGCTCTGCTGGAAAACTGTCCGCCGTCCAGTCAGCCTGAGCCGGAACTGCTTGACCTGGAGTTCGATCCGGAGAGCCGGAAGATTCGCTATGCGTCGTTCCAGGCTGGTGACGCCGGACAAGCACAGGCGGTTCGGGTTGCGTTCAACAGTGTCCCCTCGCCGTACGACACCTGGAACGGCGTGCAACTGTACGTCCAGCAGCCGCAGGTGTACTGCGAGAACGCCGGTGTGTCCCAGCCAGTTCCGCCGGCAACTGAATGTCCCACGGCTGCCGGCGGTCTGCCTCAAAACTGGTTCTGGGGTGCCCAACTCGGTTGCGATCCGTACGTCACGGATTGGACGCAGTACGACCTGGTTCACGTGTTCAACGAAGGGATCATTCCCGGCGGCACTTATGATCTCCAAGTGATCGACAGCACATGTTCACTTGATGTCGATGACAATTACTCGGACGCCCTGACACTGATTCAGAGCGATTGGGCCGATCTTGTTCAGGACTGCACTACGACGCCGTGCAAGCCGCCGGACGGCAGCACGGGGATCGTCGATGTCACGGCCATTCTCGACAAATGGAAGAACCTGCCGGGCAACGTGAAGAAAGTGCGGGCAGACATCGAAGGCTCACCGGGCGGTGATCACCGTCTGCCGGACCAGGCGATCAACATCACGGACGTAACCTATTGCCTCGGCGCATTTCTCGGTGATACGTATCCCGGCCCTGGCTTCCCGGCACCGAGCGATCCGCCAGTATGTCCGTAGGCGGAAGGGGCGCAGGGACAGGCTGACAAAGGGACGAAGAAGGAGAGAAGTATAGCAGCCCGTTGAAAAAGGGTCTCTCTCTCGTGCGCTACCGGTTTCCAGCCGGTGAAAACGCGGGCTGGAAGCCCACGCCACGTTTTTTGCAAAGGCCTGCTAGGGACGTTCCCCGGCCTGCCAAAGCCAAACCGTGCCACCCGGCCGACACGTATGTGGCGCATTCTTCGGGCCTAGCCTCCTTTCGTCCGACGACGACTGGGCGCCCTCAGCACGGGCGCAAGAACACCGGTAGCGCGCGGCATATCCATGGAGATTCCAATAAGAAGCAAGCCAGGCTGCCAAAACGACCTTGTGTTGAGGGTGTTGGTTCCAGTAGACTGGTCTGCACGAGGGCATTTACACTGAGCGGGCCGAAGGTGCTGTAAGGAAAGGGGATCTGAAGTCCGGAGGGCGGCTGTATTCGCACGTTCGCCGGATGGGAACGTGGGTCGGAGCCAGGGGAGTCAAGAATCATGAGGCATTCTACGTTTGGTCTTCACGTCTTTGTGTCGGCGGCGATGTTGCTCGGGATTGGTTTTAGCCATGCTGAAGCCCAGTGGCATTACTACTACTTCGATCAGCCGCAACCACTCAGCATCGATTCGGGTAAGGTGGCCGTCTTTCTTGAAGATGAACGTGGGGTGGATATCCTTGCGCCATCCCTGTCGAAACACGGCATCCAGGCGGCCGACGTGCGGGCTTCGGTGATGCCGGGCCTGTCCTTCGTCAGGCTCCCCGCCTCTGCGCGCAGCGAATCGGGAGTGCTCACCCTGGTCAAGGCGATCGCCGATGATAATCCGTCAGCGTTCCCGTCGCCGGTATTTCTGAACGAGGGCGGCGATCCCGTGATTATCACGCGGCATCTTCACATTGGCTTCCACCCGCACGTCAGCGCCGCGGAGGCGGAGAAGCTGCTCGCGGCGTCGGGCGCCGGGACCATCGAGGAACGCGACTGGGCTCGCATGAAGGGTGTGTATCGGGTGCGTTGCGGCTTGCGGGACGGCTTCGGAGTGCTGGAACTGGCGAACGCGTTGGCGCAGCGGCCGGAGGTGCGGTTTGCCGAGCCGGACAAGGTAATCAAGGTGCACGAGGGCTTGATGCCGAACGATCCGCTGTTTCCCTCTGTCTGGGGGCTGCACAACACAGGTGGCGGCGGCGCGGTCGCGGATATGGATATCGACGCTCCCGAGGCCTGGGACATTACAACCGGGGATTCGGATGTTGTTGTCGTCATCATAGACAATGGTGTCCAGCAGGACCATCCCGATCTCAATCAGCGCCCCGGGGCTGACTTCACGGGAACATCGCCAGGTGGCGGACCTTATAACCAGTGTGACGATCACGGGACGGCGGTGGCAGGTTGCGTTTCGGCGATCATCAACAACGGGCTGGGGACGGTCGGCGTCGCACCGGATGCCACGGTGGCCGGCGCGAAGGTGGGTATTGCTAATGTCGTGTGCTCCGGAGGCCCTCAGGAAGATTCCGAGTGCGTGGTTGATTCGGAATGCTTCGCGTGCGCAGGCGGCGAGAGAGAGGGCCTGTGGTGCGAAATCGATGATGCCTGTCCCGAAAGCTACTGCGTTACGAGCTGGTTGTGCAACGGTTGCCCTGGAACCTTTACGATGGCGGACAGCTGGCTCGTCACCGCATTGGACTGGGCGGAGACGATCGGCGCTCGCGTGACCAACTGCAGCTTCTCCATGGGCGGGGGGAGCAGCGCCATCACGAACAAGTTCGAGGAGACACGCGCGGCCGGCCTCATCCACTTTGCTTCGGCCGGGAACTATAGTGAGCCCGTTGTCAGGTATCCTGCGAACCTGCCTACGGTCAACGCCGTATCGGCCCTGGATTCGGATGGTGACCTCGCCTCGTTCAGCAGCTGGGGAGAGGGGCTGGCGGTTTCCGCACCGGGTGTAAACCTATGGTCAACGGATCGCACCGGTTCAGATGGCTACACTTCCTCGGACTATACCTTGTTCGGAGGAACCTCTGCCGCGAGCCCGTATAGCTCCGGGGTGGCGGCTCTGATCATTTCGCAGAATCCGCAGTTCAAAGTCGAAGACGTCGAGTCGGCCTTGTACCAAACCGCGATGGATCGGGGACCTGAGGGCTACGACGAGGAGTACGGATGGGGCTTTGCGAATGCCCATCAGGCTTTGTTGTGGCTGACGGGCACGATTCGCAGTTGCGATGTCGGCCAGTTCGTCGCCTCGGACGCTGAAGAGAGTGCTGAATTCGGTCAGGCAGTGGCTGCTGACGAAAATGCGGCCGTCATCGGCGCGCCGAAGCATGATTGTCTCGCGGGGAACGATTGTGGGGCGGCTTATGTGTACCGCTGGTCCGGAGGCAGCTGGGCCGAGGAACAGACGGTTACGGCCACAGACGCCGACAGCGGCGACAAGTTCGGCGGAGCCGTGTCGGTCAGCGGCGAAGTTGCGCTGATCGGTGCCCCGGGAGACGATTACAATAGTGAGTCCAACGCCGGGTCAGCGTACGTTTTTCGCAACAACGGCGGGACATGGATCGAAGAGCAACATCTCGCCGCAGCGATCGTGTCATCGGGCGCCGAGTTCGGCACGGCCGTGGCCCTCGATGGGGATGTGGCCCTCGTGGGTTCCCCGAATGAAGCAGGCGGTGCAGTTTACGTGTTCCGCTACGGCGGCGGCAGTTGGAATCTCGAGGACACTCTGGTGGCATCAGATACTACGACCGGAGACGACTTCGGCACGTCGGTGTCACTAGATGGCGACGTGGCCGTCGTAGGTGCACCATCAGTTGGCTGCGTGTCCGGAGGCGGTTGCGGTGCGGCGTACGTATACCGGTACGGCGGAGCGGCATGGACCCAGGAGCAGAAGCTGACTGCGTCGGACCCGCAGACTTACGATTGGTTCGGTGCGGCGGTTTCGGTGTATGGGAATCGGGCGATGATCGGCTCACCGTTGGCTGACACCGAGGCAGGTGATAACTCCGGTGCGGTCTACGTGTTCGAGAAAAGCGGCGCAACCTGGACCGAAGAGGACAAGGTCACGGCTCCCGACAGCAAGGCTAGCGACTACCTCGGATGGTCACTAGCGTTCCGTAATGGTGTGGGTCTGGCCGGTGCCCGCGGGCTTGATTGTGCATTTGGAGACAACTGTGGAGCCGCGCACATCATCCGTCAGGATGAGGGTGGCAATTGGGGGGTGGATGCCCGGCTCATGCCGCCTGATGTGGAAGGCGGAGACGGCTACGGGCGAAGTGTGGCGCTCGGGGCGCATGTGGTCCTGGTCGGTGCGTCCACGCGGGATGCACTCGGTCTAAACGCTTCCGGCGCGGTTTATGCCTATGGTTTCCCAGGGGACTGCAACGACAACGATGTCGCTGACATCTGTGACATCCTGAGCGGATACAGCACCGACCTGGACGGCAACAACAGGCCGGATGAGTGCGTGTGCGAAGAATCGTCACCAGCCTCTCCGGAGTTGCTTGACCTGGGAGAATCCGATCCGGAGAGCCAGAAGATCCGCTACATCTCGTTCATCGCAGGTGACACGGGCCAGCTACAGGCGGTCAGGGTGACGTTCAACACAATGCCGTCGCCGTATGCCCTTTGGAACGGGACGCGAATGTGGGTGCAGGAGCCTCAGGAGTATTGCGAGAACGCCGGAACATCACAGGCCGATCCTTGCCCCACGACCGTGGGGGAACTTCCGTCGGCCAGTTTCTGGGGTGCGCAGCTCGGGTGCGATCCGCATTTTGGGGATTGGACGCAGTACGATCTCGTTCATGTCTGGCATGAAGGTATCATTCCCGACGGCGTTTACGAATTGCAGGTGCTTGACAGCACTTGTTCGCCCGAGATGGAGGATGGGTACTCGGAAGTGCTCACGGTGACGCAGAGTGGCTGGGCCGACTTGATCAATAACTGTACGACGATACCCTGCGGGCCGCCGGACGGCAACACGGGAATCGTGGATGTGACGGCGGTTCTGGACAAGTGGAAGAACCTGCCGGGCAACGTGAAGAAAGTGCGGGCAGACCTCGAAGGCTCGCCGGGCGGTGATCACCGTCTGCCGGACCAGGCGATCAACATCACGGACGTAACCTATTGCCTCGGCGCGTTTCTCGGTGACACGTATCCGCCATTCGGCTTTCCGCCGCCGAGCGATCCGCCTTCGTGCAGTCCGTAGAGTGCGGTAGACAACGATCCGACGGGGAAGGCGAGGGCGCGCCAACGCCCACCCCTTTCTAATCGGTCCTGAGCGGCCCGGAACCCGCGACCGGTGTCGTACTCAACCGCCTGGGTCTGTTTTGAGGGCAGCCACCGCGCGGAACGGCTCCCGCCAAAGCCCCGGCCATCGACCACGCCCGCCGCCCAGTACTCTGATCACCAGCCTTTCGGCCGTAGACCGGTGTTACGCCCCTCGCAGTTGACCGTCACACACGCGATGACGAACGACAGCGTGCCGAGCACGTCGCCTGGGGTGGGCTGAACAAAAAGCGCCGTAATTTGCATCACGGACCGCGAAACGGTATGATGAGTCGTGCCTGCCATGGGGTGAATCCGGTCGGCCGAAAGAGGAGAAGCGGTGATGACATTGCGCGCCGGGGATGATCGTGCGTCCGGGCGGGAGCGTATGCCAACCGCGGGCTCCAAGGTCCGTTGGCCGCGATGGATGCGGTCGTGGACCCTGGTGGCGACGGTAGTCAGTGGTCTGCTCTCGTTGCTGTGGCTACTGCTGCGCGCCGGTCCAAAGCCGAGCCGCTTGGCCTACCCGTGCCAGCAGGCGGCGTTGGGAACGGCGACGGCAGCCGTGGGCGTGCCTGTTGCGGCCGGCCTGTCGTCATTGTGCAGACCCGTGCGCAAGGCCCTCCGGACGGTATCCGGCAAACTCGCCGCCGGCGGTCTCGGAGCGTTGTTGCTCGCCTTGTGGGTTATCGCGTCGGTCGAACCCGAAGTGAGTGTCACGATGTTGACACCTCGGGCGGACTACCATCCCGATGTCTTCCTGGTCAACGATGCCCGCGGGATCGAGCCGGGCCGGTACGGTGGCGTCGATGACCTGATCACGCTGATGGGGACAAACGGACTCAAGTGGCATCGATCGACTGCCACCACCTTGACCTCCGGTCCGGACGGGCTGACCCCCGCCGCCGCCGTCGTGATTCTCAAGGTCAACGCGCAGTGGCCACAGCGCGGCGGGACCAACACGGACGTCCTGCGCGGCGTCATTCGCCGGATCGT
>JAUXGE010000029.1 GCA_030622435.1 Planctomycetota bacterium | reverse complement strand
TGCCGACGGTGGTTACACCGTACAGCATCGTGCTGGCCGTAGGCATCAGTATGACCGTAGGCATCGTGTTCGGATTGTACCCCGCGCGCCATGCGGCCAACCTCGATCCTATCGAGGCACTACGGCATGAGTAAGGAGTGAGTCTCGATGCCCGAGAGTCGCCAGCTTGAAGACTTTATCAGGAGGTTAATGACATGCGATTGAGTCTGATCTTTGTCGTGTGCAGTTGTGCTTGGGGGCCTCGGGTCCTCGCCGGGGACGCTGCAGCCGCCCGTGACACCTTCTGGCCGCAATGGCGCGGACCGCTCATGACGGGCCATGCTCCTCACGGTGATCCGCCCATCGAGTGGAGTGAGTCGAAGAACATCAAATGGAAGGTGGAGATTCCTGGTCTCGGGCACGCAACGCCCATCGTTTGGGGCGATCGCGTGTACATCCAGACGGCGATCAAGACAGACCGGAAAGTCGAGCCCAAGAAGCCGGCCCAGCAAGAACCGCCGCCGCATGGCGGTCGAGGACGGAACTGGATGGGAAGCGTCACGCCGACACACATCAATGAGTTCACGGTCTTGGCCCTTGATAGGCGAACCGGACATACCGTCTGGCAGCGCGTACTCCGCGAAGAACTGCCCCACGAAGGCGGACACAGAGACGCCAGCCAGGCCTCGAACTCGCCCGCGACGGACGGGGAGCACATCATCGCCTATTTCGGCTCCCGTGGCCTGTACGGCTTGGACATGAAGGGGCAGGTCCTTTGGGAGAAGGCCTTGGGCAAGATGAAGACCCGCCGGGGGTTTGGCGAGGGCAGTTCCCCCGCGCTGCACGGCGACACGGTCGTGGTGAATTGGGACCACGAAGACCAGTCCTTCATCGCCGCATTCGACAAGACCACGGGGTCGCAGCGATGGAAGGTCGATCGAGACGAGCCGACGTCCTGGTCGACGCCACACGTCGTGGCGGTCGACGGCAAGCGCCAGGTCATCACCAGCGCCACAAATCGGATTCGCAGCTACGACCTCACCAGTGGCAGCGTGCTCTGGCACACCGGCGGCATGACCGGGAACGTGATTCCTTCGCCTGTCGTCGCCGAAGGCATGGCCTACTTCGCCAGTGGCTTCCGCGGCAGCGCCCTGATCGCCGTCCGCTACGGCAAAGCGCAGGGCGACATCACCGGCACGTCCGCCCTGGCGTGGACCTATGAGGGCAAGAGTACACCTTACATCCCGTCGACACTGCTCTGCAATGATGCACTCTACTTCCTCGGCGAGAACAAACCGATCCTCTCCTGCGTCGACGCCCGGACCGGGCAGGCGCATTACACCGAGCGACTGGAAGGGCTGCAGGGTGTATACGCCTCGCCAGTCAGCGCTAACGGGCGCATCTACGTCACAGGCAAAGGAGGAAAAACTGCCGTGATTCAACACGGACCCGAGTTCAAGGTACTGGCCACGAATTCGCTCGACGACGAGTTCACCGCGTCGCCGGCCATCGTGGACAAGGAGATCTACCTTCGCGGCCACAAACACCTGTACTGCATCGCGGCCGAGTAAGATGGCCGGGGAGTCCCGCACACGTGATTCCAGACAGACCCTAAGATCCGAGTTTCAGTCGACTCGCCATCACGATGGCATGGATAACAAGACAAGGATGAATCGATCATGAACACGAGATTTAGAAGACTGACCGTCGCTGCCTCGCTGTCGGTGCTGATCGCGGGGACCGCGCCGCTGTACGCCCGGCCGCTGCCTTCCGACTCCCGCATCATCACAGGCAAGCTGAAAAACGGCACGACCTGGATGTACCGGCAACATGACAACCCGCCGGGCAAGATGGCCCTGATGATCCACGTGGATACGGGGTCGCTCAACGAAACGGACCAGCAACGCGGGCTCGCCCACTTCATGGAACACATGATGTTCAACGGCACCGAGAACTTCCCACCCGGCCAGCTGATCCCATACTTCGAGAGCGTTGGGATGGAGTTCGGTGCCGACCTCAACGCCTTCACCGGCTTCGACCAGACCGCATACATGCTGTTCCTGCCCGATATAGAGACCGAAAGCATCAGCAAAGCCCTGACCGTGCTCAGCGACTACGCATTTCGGGCTCTGCTGCTGGACGAGGAGATCGACAAGGAACGCGGTGTGATCCTCGCAGAGTCCCGAACCGGCAAAAGTGCCAACCAGCGGATGCGCGACAAGCTCTGGCCGGAACTGTATGAAGGCTCGCGTTTTGCAGAGCGCCTTCCCATCGGCAAGGATGAGATCATCGCCAGCGCCCCGCGCAGCGAGTTCGTGGACTTCTATCGCACGTGGTACCGGCCCGAGAACATCACCGTGCTGCTCGTCGGCGATACCAAGCCGGACGGGATCATCCCCCTGGTCGAGAAGTGGTTCGGCGAGTACACACCGCAGGTGCCCGCACGCAAACCCATGGGACCAGAGTTCAAGACGTTTACTAAGCAACGGGCCATGGTGGTCACCGACCCGGAGATGTCACGTTGCGACGTCCAGATGACCAACATCCGTCCCGCACGACCTCCCACCACCACGGTGGAACAGTGGCGGCTGGAACTGGTCGAGGAGATCGGTACGTGGATCATCGGCCGACGGTACCGGGAACGTGTGGACAAGGGTGAGGCGAGCTACCGCAACGCCCGAGCCAGAGTCCGGGATTTCTATCAGGACGCCGTAGTGGTCAGCGCCAACGCCAGCGGCGAGCCCACCGATTGGGCCCGCATGATCGAGGAAACGGTCATGGAGGTGAACCGGGTCCGTAAGCACGGTTTTGCCAAACGCGAGCTGGAACTCGCCAAGAGTGAGATTCTGGCCGACGCCGAGCGGGCCTTCCGCACGGAGCCGACAACCGACGCTCGCCGCTTCCTGTTCGGCATGCTCATGGCCGTCAACGCAAAAGAACCGGCCCTATCGGCCCGGCAAAGGCTCGATCTCTATACGGAATTGCTGCCGACCATCGACCTCGACGAGGTGGACAAAACCTTCAAAGAACACTTCAACCCGGGGACCTTCGCCTACGTGGTCCAGATGCCGGACAAAGACGGCGTCACGGTTCCGTCGCGAGATAACGTGCTGGCGACCACCCGGACGGCCTGGACACGGAACGTCGAACCGATCCAGAAGGCGACCGCGGCGACCGAACTCCTGGCCTCCCTGCCCACTCCCGGTAAGGTGACTGAGAGCACCGTGGACAAAGACCTGGGTATCACGAGTGCCTGGCTCGCCAACGGTGTCCGGGTCCACCATCGATTCATGGACTACAAGGAAGACACGGTCATGGTCAGCATCGCCCTGGCCGGTGGACGAATAGAGGAAACCGAGGCCAATGCCGGGATCACCACCGTAGCCTCTCTCGTGGTCGGCCACCCGGCTACCAGTCGCCTTAGCTCGACCGACATCCGCGACATCATGACCGGCAAGAACATCCAGGTGGGTTCCAGAAGTGGACGCCGGCGCAGAGGCGGTGGAATGGGGCAAAGCGAAGACACCCTGGCCATCCCCGTCCAAGGATCACCGAAGGACCTCGAGACCGGACTCCAACTGGCCCACGCCCTGTTGACCGACGGCAAGATTGAAGAATCCGCGTTCAACAATTGGAAACTGCAGACGCTGCAGCAGATTGAGCGAATGCAGACAATGCCCCGGTTCAAGGCCATGGAAGCCACGGTGGACCTGCTGTCGGGCGGTGACCCACGCCGGGGATTCCCGACGGCGGACACGGTCAACCGGCAGTTGCTGTCGGCAGCGCAAGCCTGGTACGACCGGCTCTGCCGCGAAGCTCCCATTGAGGTAGCTATCGTCGGTGACATCAAGCTCGATCAAGCCATGCCACTCATCGAGCGGTACCTTGGGTCACTACCCGCGCGTGACCGTTCAGCCAAGCACCTCGACAAGCTGCGGAAACTGGCCCGGCCTACAGGTCCCCTTACCCGTCACGTGGAGGTGGATACCATGACTCCACAGGGGATGGCGATGGCCGGCTTCGTAGCCGCCGACGGACGAAACGCCCAAGAACGCCGCGCACTCAGGCTCGCTTCACAGATCCTCTCCACGCGCGTCGTGAAGAGCATTCGCGAGGATCAGGGCCTGGTCTACTCCATCCGAGCCAGCTATCGACCGTCTCGCGTCTACCGGGATTCCGCCCAGTTCAGCGCCGGAGCCCCGTGCGACCCGGAGAAGACCAAAATGGTCGCCGGGGAGGTCCACCGACTGTTCCAGGAGTTCGCTAAGTCCGGCCCCACGGAGGACGAGCTGTCCAATGCCAAGAAGCAGGTGGCCAATAACCTCGATACTGACATGAAGGAGCCGTCGTACTGGTGGCGCATCCTGCAGCACCACGACCTGCACGGTCGGGATCTGGCGGAAGAGAAGGTCGAACGCCAGGCGTACGAGGGATTCTCCGCGAAACAGGTCCAGGGCGTGTTCCAGAAGTATTATCAGCCGACGCGGCAGTTCACGGTCACCGCTGTTCCTGCTGGAGATTGATCCCGCGCAGGACTGTTGGAAAGTCCTGTGGACCCCATGAATCAGTCTGCGCCCAAGACCGGTAGTATTGCCTGGTGCCCCCTGCTACGCGGACCGGAGAAGGCGGATCTGCGCAACGACTCGGCCAAGTGGCGGGCGTTCGAGGGGATCTCTGCTCGAGGCGTCGGGACCTCCCCCAACCCCTCCTTGGTAAGGAGAGGAACTGAGCCACGGGGGGCTCGTCCGCTCGAGGGCACTGGTGACACATCAATTGACGCGGTGCGTCTACCACGTCACCGGCAGAAAGCCGGTGTCAAACTCCAGCAGTGCCGGCAGCTCGGAATATGATGTCGTGGAATGATCTCGAGGTTGCGGACGGTACAAGGTGATTCAGGGAGATCCGGGGTCAACGGGGACAACCGGGTTTGGGCGCAGTCGGCGTAGCCACTCCGCGGCGACGGCGTTCTCGGGATCGGTATCGAGCAGTTGCTCGAACGTCGTGACGGCGGCTTTCGTACGCCCGATCTCCGCAAGCAGAACGCCGTATTCCTCCAACAGGGTCGGCGGCGTGTCGGGGGCCGTTCCCTCAACACCGGCGACGAGGATACGCAGCGCATCGTGCAATCTTAGCTTCGCCCTGATCTGTCCCTGTTCGCGAACCGCGGAGGCGAGCCTCACGTAGTACTCGGCCGCTGCTGGAGTGGGGGCATTGACGCGTGCTTGAAGCAAGTCGATGAGTTGCTGGTACCGCGCATCCACCGCGAGCAACGGTTCTCGCGCGCCGGGTCTCTCTTTCACCAATGTTCCGGCGAGGCGCAATGCCTTCTCCGTTTCCTCCAAGGCCTCCGTGAAACGCCCGGCGGCACGTAGCACGTTCGCCAGGTGCGAGACGTGGCGGAGGGTGGGTTTCTTCTCGGTCGACATCGCCTCCCGGACAAGTCTGAGTGCCTCCTTCGTGTCACCACGCTTCAGCGCACAGACCGACAGGCCGAACATCGCACTCGGCTCGTTCGGGTTGAGACGATTGGCCTTCTCGTAGTTTGCCTGGGCGAGCCGGGGAAACTCGTCGACGTACAGATCGCCTAGAATGCGGTACGCCTGCCATTCGTTCCGCCCCTCGCGAGTCTCGACAAAAACCCTGAGTTCGTCGGCCGCGTCGGCGCGGCGCCCAGTCAGGGCATATGCCCGGCCCAGCAGATACGAGAGCCACGCGTTAGTAGGAGCGTGTGTCCGGACGATCTCGATAGCCCGGTTGGCATCGTCGACGAGGGCTTGCAGTTCATCGGTGACCTCTTCCGTTCCCGCGTTGATCTCCGTCTCCAGCCTGTTCAAAAGGTCTTTGGCGTGTTGGACGGCCTCTTGGATGTCGACGACCGATGTGGTGGCGGTATCCGCGTCGGGAGCCCCTCCCGAAGGTCTGACCGGCTGGTCCTGGCGCCCATGCTGCAGCGCCGACTGCATCGGGAAAAGGAGCAAGGACCACGACATTGCAACAGAAAGAAACACTCGATCATGCATACCTTGCACTCCACGCGATCCGGATGGGTATTCGAGGGCAGCTCACGGGCGTTGTCCGGAGGAGCTGCTGCCCGCGAAGGCAATCCGGCAGCACCATCGATTTCAGGCTCACGGTCCCGCGACAGGATTTGTCCTTGCGGTCTCGCGTCTCACACGATGCAGTCAGTCTCAACGGCGCCTCGATACGCTCGTCGCGCGAGCCGTCCTGACGGACAACTGCACTAGCCCAGGCGGAACTATAGGGAGGTGTCGGCACGTCGGCAAGTCCGACCCGCTGATGCTGCGCGGGATGCGGCTCGGGGGTTACAACAAGAGTGAGACAAACGGTGCTGATCGAGGTATCGGGGGTCATCCCTCGGCCGAGAAGCTGGCCTGGGCTTCGTCCTTGTCATTTGACGGCTCGACCATCGAACCACCCACATGATCGCGAGCCTTCTTGACCTTGTCGACGAGGATCTGCCACGTCTTGCGCTCGATGCGAAGCACCTTGACGGCGTCATCGATGGCGTCGACATCACGGTGCACGCATGCGTCCACGAGCTTGTTGTACAGAAAGCCGTAAATCGATGCCACGCGTTCGCACAGTTCGCTGTTGACTTCGTAGTCGAGTGCGTTCTGCATCTCCATGATAATTTTCTGTGCCCGCGTCAGCCTCTCGTACGATGTCTCGAAATCCTCCTTCTCGATGGCGTCCCGGGCCTGGAGTGAGAAGCGGATGCAGCCGTCATAGAGCATGAGCTGCAGCTGCTCAGGCGATGCCGTCAAAACGGCGTCACGCAGGTATGGGTTTTCAGCCACGGTAGTCATGTCGCGGATACTATCGGCCATTGGACTGCGTTGGATGACTTCGGGCTGCCACGAGCTTGCAACAGGTCCTATAATACATGCCAGCACGCACACCATTGCCCGAATTAGTCCACAACCGATCTTCCAGCACTTTGTCAAGGCTGATTCGGGGGTCGCCCGCGCATAGCCGTAGAACCTCTTCAGAGGTGGAGGATACAACGATTCGCGCCCCACACTGCTTTAGCCAAGGGCCACCCACTATTCGCGTTCCTCACGGCAAATGCCATGGTTCAACCCATCGATTGATGGCTGACAGAGCACTGGGACTATGTCAGATTCGCCAATACGCCAAGGGAGGCCTGTTGTGCCTGGAGGGATGCTAGCGACGATTCCAACCCGATGAACTGAGCTTCCAATCTGGCCCGCTTGGCCTCGATCAGGATGTTCAGGTCGTCGATGCGGTTATTGAGCAATTCTTGCTGGTCGGTGAGTGCCTCGTTCTTCTGACTGATCATCCCGTCGAAGTCTCGTGTCAGTTCATCGAGCATGTCCTCGAGGATCGCTGCGAAGCCCGTGTCTTCTTCGGTGAAGAAACGCTCCAGCAACTCGGGCGATTCATCGAGAGCCGTGCGGAACCGGTCCTCGTCGAATGTGAGACGGCCGCCCTCTCCCGTCCGCAGACCCACTGAGAACGGGTGCGAGATTCCCGCGCCAACACCTTCCACCTGGCGCATCATGACCCTTAACAGGCGATTGCGTATGCGGTTGACCGTCGAATCACCAAACAGGATGCCGCGCTCGAGCGTATCAGGATTGAAGCTGGTGCTCGAGTCAATCGTGCCAATCACATCATTGTAGGCCGAAACGAAAGTGTTGATGGTCTCGACTATCCCATCCACGTTCTGGGCGATGGTCAAGGTGACCGGGTCGTCGTCGGCAGCTAACAGATTCAAGGTCACACCGGGGACCACGTCTTCCACGGTGTTCGTCGAGCTGCAAATGAGGAGCGGCTGACTGGTAGTGTCATCACCGATCGTTATTACTGCATCCTGAGCAGCGGATAGGGTTGTAAATCCGAGGTCGACTCCCACTGTGTCGAGGGTGAGCTCGCCACGGCGTCCGGAAACCTCCGACGTGAGGGTCAGGCTGTAGGGGTTGACCACGCTGCCGTGGTTGAGGACCGAGGCCGCCACATCGATCCCGGCGTTGTTGATCTTCTCGGCTATGCTCTCGAGCGTGTCGTCGGCATCGATGGCTATTCGTGTCTCGAACGAACCGTCGATGAGGTTCTCGCCTGCGGCAGCCGTGCCTGATAATCGCAGATCGGCGGCTGCACGGTCTCCCTCATCATCCTCGATGGTCAGGGGGGACTCACCCCCGGCCGTGTCGATGACGACGATGCCGTCGCCGGTGTCGTTGATCCGGGCTTCTATCGTATCGGGGGTCGTTCTGTTGATGGCATCAACGACATCCCCGACCGTCTTGACGATGTCGCTTAGCTCTACTACGTAGACATTCCCGCCGGAGTCCGTGATGCGGAACGATCCGGGTGACACGCCGCCCCCACCATTCAGGTCGGAAAGCAACGTCTGCAGCGAGACGTACTGTAATTGCAGGTTGCCGCCGTCGACGGCATCGCCATCCGCGACGCCGTATCGGCCTGCCAAGCCCAGATCAGTCGCCAGCGTTCCGGTTACGTCCTCGACAACGATGTCCTCGCTTCCTCCGGAATCGTCACGGAGGAGGACCCCGTTGCTTGCGCTGTTCACTGAGGCAACGATCGATGTAGCCTCATCGAGATTGATCAGGTCGATCACATCCTGGAGGGTTTGAGCCTGGGAGAGATCGACGGTCGCGCTGCGTCCCGTGCGGTCTGCCAGCAGCACGTCGCCGGTTCCCACACCACGACCACCGTTCAGCGAACTCAGAAGGACCGTGTCGAGCCCGGAGATCAGGCGTCTCGAGTGATACGGTGTATTCTGGCTGAGAGTGGCATCCAGGATACCGAGGTCGCGCGCCGCCGTGGAAGCATCCCCGTCGGCGTTGAGAGCGGCCGCAACAGTCACGGTATTACCCAAGCCTTGCGCCCGCAGGACCAGGCCGTTCCCATCCTCCGAAATGTCCGCCTCTACGAGGCTGTTGTTGCCGCTGGCGTAGTTTATGGCGTTGATGACGTCGCCGATCGTCTCGATTCGGTAGACATCCCCCCCTTGTATGGCCACTCCTTCGACCTCCTGCGCAATGCCCAAATCGGCCGCGGCAAAGCCCGTCACGTCCTCGATTTTCATCTTGGCGGCGCCGGCACTCTCTTCGGAAATGCCCGATTCGTCCGAGAACTGGAAGAACGACTCATCGTTGATCTGAATGACGGTTGCGCCAACGGCCGTATCGGCTGCGTTGATGGCGTCGATGACATCCCGCACGGTGCGGGCGTCGGAGAGGTCAACCTCGGCCGAAACCCCGGCCCGATCGGTCAGCCTGATCGTGCCGAGCCGGACACCCTGTCCACTGTTGAGGATTCTCAGATCGGTGTCCAGTTGGGTGGCCAGATTGCTAGTCAGCGACACACCGAAGTCACCGAAGGTCGTGGTGAACTGCAAGTCGGCTCCCGCCTTGAACCGGCCTACGCCGTTTCCGTCGTTGAGCATCGAGAGCGGCGTCGACGTGGAGAGGCGGACGAGGTCACGCCCGTCTATGCGGTCGGCTGCCACGTTGGCGACGATTCCCAGATCAGCCGCCGCCCAGCCGCCGCTTTTGTCGACGATACTGAGGTTCCCGAGCGCGCCGCCGTCGGATCCTTCCGCGTTTAGATCCTCGATGATGATGCGGTCACCCTCAGCACCCGCCGCCGCCGCGCCGGTCACACTCGCGCGAACGTTGATCGCCGTGTCGGTGTTGATGGCATCGAGCACATCGTCAATGGTCAGTGCCATCGACAGATCGATGTCGGCCGAGGCGCCGGAGCGGTCCGTGATCGTGATGACGCCGCGTCGCACGCCGTTCCCACCGTTGAGCATGGACAGCTCGGTGCTCTTGTCGATACGTCCGGCACCCATTTCGATGCTCAGACTACCCACGCCTACAGGTGTCGTATCCGCGTCGGCGAACCCGCGACTGACGACTGAATGGTTTGTGACGAGGGATCGTACTCGGAACGTGTACGTACCGGGGACGGCCGACGAACCAGCCTTTGCGGTCAGGACTTTGTCATTCGTACTCGCGGACGTGAAGTTGTTGAAAAACGAGGACCGGCCGAACCCGAGGACGGAGTTCTGCACGGAAAGCAACCTGGCAGACAACTCCAGGAACGCCGCCCGCTGGGCATCGATCGTCTCGACGCGACCCTGGAGCCTCTTGACCGGTTGGCGTTCGATCTCGATGAGTTGGTCTATGAGGCTGGCGGAGTCAATCCCCGATATCAGCCCTATGCCTGATGATATTCCGCTCATGCGCTACGTTCCTTCACACCTGTGGTCACGGTGGATGGTCAAGGGCGGCACAGAATGCCACCCCCATGAACTTCCCGACTCCGATTTACACTCGCCCCGCGTGTTCCGCGCCGCACACGTGACCGGCGCTGAGACCTGTGTTCGTGACAGTCTCACTCGGCCGGCCTGACCAAACCATGCCCGAATATCCGTAAACGGGCGCGCAACTCGATCCGCGCACACCACCACCGTCTCCTCTGTTATCGGTCGATGCTTGGACGTGGCTAAAACGCTCCGATGCTCAACAGGCTCTGGAGTGCGTTGAACGACCTGGCGCTACCCGACCAATGTCGGCATCACGCCGACATTTGGTGAGTCAGATCACTTGGGGGTAGAGCCGGAGTTGCCTGTGTTACGTCAGGTGCTGTCTATCCCAACAGTGAGAGCACTAGGTTCGGCAGCGAGTTGGCAATCTGGAGAGTGCTTTGCGTGCTTTGGACCAGGATTTGGGCCCGGGTCAGAGCTGAGAGCTCTACGGCCATATCTGCATCGCGGATCACGGATTCCGACGCGATGACGTTCTCTCTGGTAATGCTGAGGCTGGAGATGTTCGGATCGATCGTGTTCTTCATGATATTGCCCAGCCGGCCTCGATACAACGAGATTTGATCGATCGCCTCAGAGGTTATCATTTGCGATGTGAGGAAATTCTCCGAAAACAGATCATTCTCGCCGCCGGAGCGGAGGGTGTGCAGTCGTCCGACGACCGCGTTGCCGAGCTGTGTACTGCGGACGGATCCGAAGCCGAAGTCGATCTGACCGTTCGGCGTAACCTCGGGCGACAGTTGGAACACCGTTCCGCCGCCTTGGATCGTGAATGTGGCCGACGACAGCGACTGTGCAAACACCGATTCCAGGTAGATTCGCGTGTCCAACCCGGCGGTGTGCAGGTCGGCTCGCAGACCCTTGGCGTACGCTTGCTGCCCGTCCACGAGGACGCCGGTATCGACGCCCCAGTCATGACTGACCGTGTTGTTGGTGCTGCTGACAACGAAGTTTCCGCTGATCGGTGTAACTGAAACGAAGGCGTCGGAACCGAAGGTAGTGCTGTTGAGGACTACCGCGCTGGCCACGCCGGCGACGGAGGCTGTCGATATGACGGCGGACACGCCTGTTATCAGAGTGTTGTTGTTGACGGCTATCTTGATGTTGGCCAGGGTAGTCCCTGATGCAAAGGAGAGGATCGTCGTTCCGCCTGTACCTTGCACTTCGATACTCGATGCCGATGTCGTGGATGGTCCGCCGGCGTTTGTGCCAATGAAGGACACCTGGGCCGTTTGCGCAGATTGAGTGACATTGACGGTAACGCTTCGGGTTGAACCGTCAGACGGCATGCGTGCGGCAAAAACGGAGATGTGGCCGAAGGCGGCCGTGGGCAGGGACGAGAGAATGTACCCCTGGTGGCCGTCCAGGAGCTTCTTGCCTGCGAACGTCGTGTTGTTCGCGATCCGGTCGATGCTTGCCAGGATCGAATCCATCTGAAGCTGGTTCGCGTTCACCTCCTCGGGGGTGATCGCGCCCTTGTTGGCGGCCTCGATCACGAGCGACTGAAGGTCCAGGAGCAACGCGTTGACTTCGTTCAGGGCCCCCTCCGTGGTCGAGATGACGTTGGCCGCTCGGGAGGAGTTTTCGATCGCTTGCTCGATTGTCCTTGTTTCGAGGCGAAGCCGCTCTGAGGCAATCAAACCGGCGGGGTCGTCTCGTCCGCGGTTGATGCGAAGCCCGGTCGCCAGCCGTTCGAGGCGGAGCGTCAGGTCCGCATAGTTGCCTTGGAGATGATTGACTGCGCGGAGTGCTGCTATATTCGTGTTTATACGGCTCATGATGTCTTCCCTGACTTTTCAGGCATCACTGTGCTGTTCGATGCCAATGGTTGCACCACCGTGTGCAACCAACACCCGTCCAGTTTCCGTGGTGTGTTATCGTGCGACAGTGATCCACACACATCGGATGCGGGCGTTTTCGTGCCGCTTTCCTACCTGAGCTTGGTCCGGGAATATCGCAGGGACCGCGCTCACACGTTATTCGACGTATGATCGGACCTTCTTTAGTAACTCGAGAGAATTACCGGTCCTTCCAAGCGTGGCGACCATGCCCGCCTTCGCTCAGTCGGTAAGCCGCCCCGCTGGATGTCACAAACCCTAACCGTATATCGCACCGGTGGGAGACAGGACACACGAGGGAACGCGATCACCGGATGGAGTGTGATACTGAGTCACGACCGGTGGTGGCCGGTGATCATCAGAGCCAATCGGTACGCGCCTCCGGTTCGGGAGGTTCTTCGGTGTGAAGCGGTCGGATCGTACTACCCGAGCAGCGCGAGGACGTTCTGCGGCTGGGCGTTGGAGAGCTGCAGGACGACCGTGGACGAGTTCACCATAATCTGTGCCCGTGTCAGCTCGGATGTCTCGAGGGCGAAATCGGCATCTCGGATGGCACTTTCCGCGGCGGTTATGTTCTCTCGGGCGACCCTGAGCGAGTTGATCGTGGTGGCAATCGTGTCCTTCTGGAACCCGCCGAGCCGACCGCGCAAACTCGCCAATTCATTGATCGCAGCCCGTACGATTCGTTGCGCGGTCGTGAAGTTACTACTGGTCAGGCTGTTCGCCAGGCCTGTGCCCAGCGATGCTAGGTAGCCGTCGCTGGCATTGCCCAGAGCTGCCGAGGAGACCTCGGCGATCCCCAGGGATTCCTGCCCGGACAGGCCTACCGTGGGTGATATTGAGAACACGGCCCCACCACCGGTGATCTCGAAGCTTGTCGCGGTCTCACTGCTCGTGCCGCCACCGAACGCTGACGATAGGGTCATATCGAGCGACAGATCGCCGGCACGGACGGATGCTTCGAGTCCTTTGACAACGGCACTGGCGCCGTTGACGGTAAACGTCCCATCGACACCCGTGTCTCGTTTGGGCGTCGAACCGACCACATCCTGGAGATCGATGGCTTTTCCGGCTACCGATCCCTCGTTCTCCAACACGGTCACTGAGACAAAGGCATCCGCCCCGTATTTGGTGCTGTAGATGCTCAGTGACGCGGGTCCGGTCCCGGTGGCTCCGGCGTACGACGAGGCCGCCACACCCGTCAGCGATGAGCGGTCGTTGATGGCCGTCACGAGATTGGCCGTAGTGGTACCTGAGGCGAAGCTCAGTAGCTCGCTGCCGTAGTTTCCGCGAACCTGCATCGTCGTGGTGTTGCCCAGTGTTCCGTTCTTGACGCCGGTGGCGGCGGTCCCTACGAGCACGGCGCTGAGCTTGGCGACCTCGGAGGCGACACTGCGCGTGATGTTGATCTGTCGGTAGGCGCCCGATGCGATCTTCGCGGCGTTGATCTGGACGTTGTCCAGGTGTGCCAATGTCGCCCCGGTCGGCTCATTGACGTTGACGCCCGACGTAGTGAAATCGAAGTTTCCGTTCAGCAGTTTCTTGTCACCGAAGGCGGTGGCTTCCGCGAGGCGGTTGATCGACTGCAGGATCGAATCGATCTGCAGTTGATTGGCGGAGACTTCCGCGTCCGTGAGTCCGGCCTCGTTGGCCGACAGATCGACCAAGCTCTCGAGTTCGAGCAGCAGCGAGCTGATCTCCTGCAGTCCCCCTTCCGCAACTGCAACGATAGTGTCCGCCCGATTGGCGTTGTCGATCGCGGATGAGATCGCCCGCATGCTGGAGCGGAGGGTCTCGGAGGCAATGAGGCCCGCCGGGTCATCCTTGCCGCTGTTGATGCGCAGACCGGTACTGAGCCTCTGGAGAGCCTGGTTCAGCGAGGCGTTGTTGATGCTCAGTGCACGTCGTGCAATCAGCGACTGAACGTTTGTGTTGATCCGACTCATCTTGGTTCGTGCCTCCAAACGCGTCGTGGAAGTCCCGCCGGCGTTGATGGACTAGGGTCGACTCGACGGCTGACTCCATGCGACGGTTTCGCCTGGCTGAGTGCGATAACTGGTTCGCTCCGACCTGAAAGAACCCCCGGCGAACGTCCCGATCACGGTTGTACAGATCATCATGTTCGCCTTCATGTACGCTCTCGTTTCCGTATTCGGCGAGTCGCTCGCTGCCTTCCTTCCCACTCGTTAACGCCATCGCCGTCGAACGAGCGACCAGTAATCGGCGGCGTGACAAACCCAGAATCGTCTTGCCGATAATCGGCCTTTAGTACATTTCGGACTACACATCAGGACGTTTGCCTGCTACCCGGCGCTGTCCAGATATGGTGTAATCCCGATAACACTCGGCACCCGACCGGAGCCCATTCTCGCTGTGATCTTACCGGACACACGAGCTTGCCAAGTCAACCGGCGCGGGCAAAAAAATTATCAGTCGATTAGTACACATAACCCAAAAAGGTCACTCGGATCCACCCGGAAGATCCTTCTCGCCAAGGACGGAGCCGGCTCAAACCGGTGCTTCAGAGCCGTCCCAAACCCGCACTCGAAGCTCCCTGACACGGCCTCCGGACGGACCTCGACGTTGGCTGGCCGGGAGCGTCGCGTGGTCAAGCGCAACGCCATCACAGAGGGGGAGGGTTCATCTCGAAAAAGGTGGCGAGACCCGTGTGGTGTGGCGTGGTCTCGAGTAGCTAAGGCATGACGTAGCGGTTGCCACGGCCGACACGATGGTTGGCCGCTACAGGAGTGCGTGGGTCGACAACTCGACCGTCAAGTGCTCGTCACAGTCGCCGCAGCCAGGTGGTCCTGGATGCTCTGTGCCACAAGCGCATAGACCTTGCTCGGAATCACATCGATCCTCAGGGTATCGGCGAGGTCCTCGATATCATGCTCGATGGTTGGCAGAAGTTCGAGGAGAACGGCGGTTTCCACGCCCACGAAGGTCGTCGCCTCCAGGCACTCGGTTGCCACGTTTTCCGGATCCGGCATCTCGCACAACAGCTTTGCGATTCGGTCCGAGGCATTGAGGATTCGCGCGATTGTGGCGACGTCTCCATCGCCCGGATTTGCCGATTGATGGAGGTTGACCGCATTCGTGACCTCGTCCGGCAGCTTCCAATGGGCCATGACCATGGCAGAGACCTCGCCGTGAGTCACTTCGACGGCATCAACCTCCTCCTCCGGCGTGAATAACTTCCCGTTGGGTCTGTAATGACCGACGACAGGGGAGTAGCTGCTTTCCATGGCCTCGACCAGGATGGGAATCCCGATGTCCGCAAGCAGGGCTCCAACGGAAGCCTCGTCACGATGTCGCGGCGCCATTGATTCGGCTATGTGGGACGCCACTACGGACGATGCCAGGGATCGCCGCCAGAAGTAGCTCATATCCAGCCCGCCGACCTGTTTCTTGGACATCGAGTCGACGAGGTAGCGCCCCAGAAGCAGCGATCGCACCCGCTTGGGTCCCAGGAGCGTAAGACCATGCTGCAAGGAGACGATTTTGTTCCGCACACCGAACAACGCCGAATTCGAAAGGCGCAGAACCTCGCTGACGGTACCGGCGTCCGCCGAGAGGACCTTCACGAGATCACGGTATTCGAAGTTCGGGTCCTGCATGATCTCGAGAAACCGCAATACAACCTGTGGAACTGAAGGGACGGCGGCGGATCTCTTGATCGTTTCCAGTACACTTGCCTTCATCGATCAGCTCTCCCAATCATCGTAGTGATGCGGTAGTCCACTCCGACTCCCTTGTACGGGAAGTACGGAGGATTCCGGTTGCGTTGAGCAACACGCGTGAGCAATCCGTTCGGTTCATCGGCGAGCAATTCGGACTCTATTAGGACAAGTCGCACGTCATATCGAAAACGAAGCCGCCGGACCATTACCTCACCGCCGGGTCCGTTATCACGAAGGTAACCTCCGATAAGATCCTCCGATGCCCTGCGCGGGGCCGAGTCGTCATGTGAGGGGTCGAGGGGGGGGCAGAGCTATGTTGACGCCTGACGCACGGAGGTGTAGAAACGTGGCGTCGCTGGGCGTGTCCGCGCGAGGCGGGCTGAGAACACAGCCTTTGAACCTGATCAGGGGCGGACTGAGGGCGTGGCGCCGGCCGCATTCTCGGAGAACCTGCGTAGGGAAGCGATGGTCTCGCCACTTCGGTCTACAGACCGGATCCCGCGATCCGTCGTCGGTGAACCACCTCGCGGCGTTGGCACCCCAGGACTCCAGGGAGATGCTATCATGGCTCCGGACAACACCGGTTCCGACAAGGATCGAAGCTTGGATCTACGAGGCACGACGGAACCACTCCCCGCCTCACGTAAAGTCTACATCCGCGGCAGGCTGCACCCCGACATCCGCGTCCCGATGCGTGAGATCAAGCTCACCGGCACTAATGAAGGAACGAGTGACACGCCGCCGGATCCGGGCTCAGCGCCGTGGATCACTGTCTACGACACGTCCGGCCCCTACACCGATCCGGATGCTTCGGTCGACGTGCGTCTAGGGCTCCCCCCCCACCGGCTGGACTGGATCCTGGCTCGTGGCGATGTGGAGAACGACGTAGATCTGAAGGAAGAATTCCACGGCCATGCCTCTCGAACATCGATGCCGGATGCGGTCGTGGAGCGGTTTCCCGAGGAGTCTCGTCGATTGCCGCTTCGTGGAAAGTACGGTAGTTGTGTTACGCAGTTGCACTACGCACGCCGGGGTGTCATCACGCCGGAGATGGAATTCATCGCCCTGCGCGAGAATCAACGAGGCGAGGAGCTGGCGAGCTTCCTGACCGTGCAGCATGCCGGTGAGAACTTCGGAGCGGCGATCCCTCGCGAGATCACGCCGGAGTTCGTCCGCGACGAAGTCGCCCGCGGTCGAGCCATTATCCCCGCCAACATCAACCACCCCGAATCCGAGCCCATGATCATCGGGCGCAACTTCCTCGTGAAGATCAACGCGAACCTCGGCAATTCCGCCATCTCGTCGTCCATCGAGGAAGAAGTGGACAAGATGATATGGTCGATCAGATGGGGCGCGGACACGGTCATGGACCTCTCGACGGGTGAGGACATTCACGAGACGCGCGAGTGGATCCTCCGCAATGCGCCCGTTCCCGTCGGAACCGTGCCGATATACCAGGCCGTCGAGAAGGTCGAAGGAGTGGCGGAGGAACTGACGTGGGAGATCTACCGCGACACGCTGATCGAACAGGCGCAGCAGGGCGTCGACTACTTCACCATCCACGCCGGCGTGTTGCGGCGCTATGTCCCCATGACCGCCAAACGCCTTACAGGCATTGTATCGCGCGGCGGCTCTATCCTGGCCAAGTGGTGTCTTACCCACCGGCAGGAGAACTTCCTCTATACACACTTCGAGGAGCTATGTGAGATACTGAGGACCTACGACATCGCGTTCTCATTGGGTGACGGGTTACGCCCGGGGTCTATCGCGGATGCCAATGACGAGGCGCAATTCGCAGAGCTCGAGACCCTGGGCGAGCTGACCCGCGTTGCCTGGAAACATGATGTGCAGGTCATGATCGAGGGTCCCGGTCACATCCCGCTCCACATGATCAAGGAGAACATGGACAGGCAGCTCGAGCTGTGCGGGGAAGCGCCGTTCTACACACTCGGACCGCTGACGACGGATATTGCTCCCGGGTACGACCACATCACCAGTGCGATGGGTGGGGCTTTGATCGGCTGGTACGGCACGGCCATGCTCTGTTACGTCACTCCGAAAGAGCATCTCGGCCTGCCGGATCGCCAGGACGTGCGCGAGGGCGTGATCGCTCACAAGATCGCGGCGCATGCTGCCGACCTGGCGAAGGGACACCCCGGGGCACAACAGCGCGACAACGCCCTATCACATGCGCGCTTCGAGTTCCGCTGGGAGGACCAGCTCAACCTTTCGCTCGATCCGGAAAAGGCCCACGCCTACCACGACGGGACGATGCTGCAGGAGGACGCTCGAACGGCGCATTTCTGCTCGATGTGCGGACCGAAGTTCTGCTCGATGAAAATCACCAGGGACGTCCGTGACTACGCTGCGAAAGAGGGTGTTTCTGAGAGGGCGTCTACGAAGCCTCTCGCCGAGCCGCGCCCGTGAGGAAGCGGTCAGGCTCTGACCCCCTCTTCAAGAAGGCTCTCTTCCTCGTGTGGCACCGACTTCCAGCCGGTGAAAACGCGGGCTGGAAGCCCGCACTACACCTGTTTCAAAGGCCTGCTATGCGACCACGTAACGTCGATGCAGGATCGCGAGTGTACCTGCTGTAATCACGAGCAATGCCAGCGTGGCAAGTCCCCAGTCGGATGTGGCGGGAATCGGAGGCGGATTCGGATCAGCTCCGAGAACGAACAATGAGAAAGACGTTGTTGTAACCGTGATTGTATTGGCGAAGCTGTCTCGCCCCACAACAGGCAGCTCAGTCCAGACGCCCTGGTCATTATGATAGATGAGTAGCTCGTACTCGTGAACTGTCAGCAGGTCCGGGTCATACGAAAAAGTGATTTCGACCGTGCCTGTAAAGCTACCAGAGAATGATACGTTCCAAGCCTGCGCAGGATCACCCGACAATCGAAACTCGGTCTCGTCGATCATAGCGTCCGCATCGTCCAATACCATGTAGTCGGCGCTGAAATCACCCGGCGAATCAATTTCAGTGAACGTCAGATCGAGCCCGCCCGTCGTGTCCGAACCTCCGTTGACACTCGTACCAACGTCGTTTCCCGTGGGTACGCTAACTGTCTCGCCGGGGAAACACGAGACTTCCAGGAAATACTCGCCTTGTTCCTTCCCGTTGCCTTCGTACCCCGCTACGCGAATCGTATAGCATTCGCCGGCAACCACGGACTGCGTCAAGAAGGCCGGGCACCCGTTTAGAAGACCATCACAGTTTTCATCCGCGCCAGCCAATGGAGGTGCACTGGTGCCAGGGCAGCCACAGGAGAGCGGAGAGTCCCAGTGCTCGTGGATCTCCAGAACAAGATCGAGCGTGCTGAAAATCTGTGCACAGGTGCTGACAACCATCGTTCCTGAGCAGGACGCCGTGTACGGATACCAGACATCGGCCAAGACCGTACAATGTCCGAGCTCGGTATTTACCCAAGACGTCCCATCTAAGTCAGCGCCGACGTTTGTGGCCGATGGAACAGTACAAACCAGATCGCCCGGCGAAGTGCAGATGGGGTTATAGCCTGGATCAACGGGGTCTATCGCCGCCACGCATGAATCTCCCGCCGGAGGGCTGACAGCTAGCACGGTAATCAATGCAGGTGTGACATCCAATGACGGATAAAACACGGTGCCAAACTCATCTACCAAGTATCCCCCTCCGGGTTCCCCATCGCGCGGCGACAAGTCGATCGTAAACGTTCCGAGTGCATCCCCAGGCACCATCAGAGTCAGCGTGCCAACGTACTTGGACATGCCGGAATCCAACGCATAAGGCGGGCCTCCAATAGTGTACCGCCAATCCCACCAATTGCCATCATCGCATGCACCAGTTGTATTACCGAAGAAAATATGGTCCGCCCTCGTAAAGGACGCCACAAAGGCATTATTGCACTTTCCTAACTCATCTGAATAAGTTAAACTGAATCTCTAGTTATCTCCGGTCACTAACTCCTGGTAACACATGGGTTTACCCGTTACAGCCGCGACGAGGAGTCGATCGAAGAGGGTCGCCTCCATCCACCGGCGATTCGCT
>JAUXGE010000348.1 GCA_030622435.1 Planctomycetota bacterium | reverse complement strand
GCGGGGAATCCGTCAGCAAACTCGCCCATCGTCGGCAAGCTCGGCACGCCTCCACGATGTTGCAGTAGTTGCTCGAGAGTGATGCCACGGTACTCCTCTCTCATAGGGATGTCGGACAGCACTTCACCGATGGTCATGTTCCACCGTAGGACGTCGTCCTCCAGTAGTTTTCCGATCATCGTGCCTGTGAAGGTTTTGTTCACCGAGCCGATGTGGAATAGATCGCCGATTCTAATCTTGTCAGGTTGAGCGAAACGTCGGACACCACTCGCAGTCTTCTCGATGATTTTGCACCGCGTACGATAGCGGCAACCATGCCCGGCGCGCCGGAATCGCGGCGGACCTGCTCGACGAGATCGCGAAAGTTCTTCCAATCGCGGTAGTCCTTCGGCCCTTCAGCCTTCGGTGGAGATCCGGGTCTGGCTTCCATCGCGGTGACATCATGCGGAGGTTCCTTCGACAGCTCGATCCGGAACTTCATCCATCCGAAAATCGGCGAGCGAGCGAATATATCTATGGCAAAGTCGCCGTCGGAGGTTGCCGAATGCGCCTCTAGTTTGCCGGCAATCTTTCGAAGTTGAAGATGGCTGGCCACCTCCTCATCCAGTGAGGTCTCCTCGGAATAGTGTTCCTTGACGAACTGCCGCAACGCATCTTCGCCGTCGGTGTTCAGAGCTTCGAAAAACGCCCTGGCACAAAGCCCCGCAGGTGTGGCAGGCCATTCCACCTGCTGCTTAGCAGCGGCATCGATCCCAGTCTGAGCACACACAATCGGCACCTGGACGATGACGGAAACCATCATCGAACATACCGCTTGTAGAGATCTTGTTCTCATCTTGCCATCTCCGTCTGTAATCATGTGGTCTCTGTCTATCCTTCCGGGCTGCGGTGGCAATTGAGCCCTCACGATTCAGCGCACACAACTCCCGCTCAGAGCATATTGCTCGTCATAACGAAAACTCATTGCGGTCCTGAGCTGTTACCTGTGGTCAGTCTTGCTGCTCGATGCTCCGACCGTGGGATGGTTGTTGGAGGGTATCGACGTCAAGCTCCTCGAGCTTCGGGTAGAGTACATAGGCATAGAGCAAAAGGGCCGATCCGATGATCAGAGGAATCCCACCCGCACCGGAGAGTAACGGATCGCCGGTATCGACGAACTGCAGGCCGACGAGGATACCGGCACCGAGCACGGCCGTGATCACCCCAGTGAGTCGGAGGCCCTCGCGTCGCCGCAGCCAGCGCGCGCGTGCCTCTGCGCGGCGAAGCCTGAGTATCTCGTTGGCGCCTGCGTCGCCACGTTCGAGGAGCCGTCTCTCGGTTTCGTGCCGGTAGTAAGCCTCCCGCTCCATGCGCCGGTTTCTGGCCCACCCTACCACCGTCAGCCAGCAGAACAGCGCGACCCAAAACGCCCCAGCAACGATAAAAGCAACGATGTCCGAGTTCGCGCCGGATGCCGCCGTGGTTTCACTACCTGGGCCCATGCTCTTGGTTCCTGCTAAGATGAACACCTGTCAGAGAGTATGACGCCGCCCATGCTTGATCGGTTGCGTCTTTCCGGCGATCTTCCGACAAGTGGCTCTTTCATGCAACCAAACACGGTCTTGCAGCGTCCTACTCGTGGGAATGGTTAAATGAGCGAGGAACAGGATGCGGTGGACGTTGGCCGTGTACTCGCCGGAGATGTGGAGGCCTTCGCGGGTATCGTTCATCGCTGGCAGGGGCCGCTGGTGACGCTCGCGTTCAGATTCTGCCGTGACCGGGACCAGGCCGAGGAGATGGCCCAAACAGCCTTCATGGCAGCCCACCAGTCGCTGGGGCAGTGGCGGGGTGAGGGTGCGTTCTCGAGCTGGCTGTTCGCCGTTGCCGCCAATGCATATCGATCCCGAATGCGGCGCAAGAGGTTGCCTGCGATCCCGCTCGATGCCGTACGTGACAGGATCGAGCTCCGCTCAGCCGATTCGCACGAAGACCACGAAGACGAGGAGGGGCGGAAGGCGCTGGTACGACAGGCTGTTTCCACTTTAGCTGCCAAGTACCGCGATGTGATCGTGCTGTTCTACTTCCACAAAATGGACGTTCGGCAGACAGCCCACAGCCTGGGGCTTGTCGAGGGGACCGTGAAGGCACGCCTGCACCGTGGTCGGGCGCTGCTTCGCAAGAGGCTGGGCTCCCTGGTCGAATCGAACGTTGGAGGTGACCCCGGAAATGTTTGATGATTTGGATCGGATATTGGCCGGCGAAGAACCGCTCGTTCCTTCCGAGGGCTTCGCGCAACGTGTCATGGAGGCCGTTCGGCACAGCCTTGACTATGTCGCGCCGATCCGGTTCCCGTGGAGGCGGATCGTCGTAGCATTGCCCCTGGGTCTTCTTTGTGCAGTCGGCAGCGCCGCGATTTTGTCGTGTACGGACTTATCAACCCGTTTCCTACCTGACGTGAGGGGGGCGATCTCCGTCGTCACGCGAATCTGTGAGCCAGACGTCCTTGTCGTGCTCGTCGCCCTCCTCGGTACTCTGCTTGCAGTCCGACTTACCGTTGAATCTGCTTCCAGTTGAAGTAGCCCATCCCAAGTTATCGTCGAGCGTGCACCGGGCCGCCATGAAGCGCCGGGTGGCCGGGCCGGGTGCCATGCCCAATCGGAGCGCGGGCATGTGTTGCCGCCTTTCGTATGCAGTTCAATGGTGGGTCAATGACCCACCCTACTCGTCCTGCTGAGATCGTAGCGGCCTGCGTCCTCGCAGGCCGCTTACCCGGGCAGGTGCTATTGCACACAACGGCCGGCGGGGACGCCGGCCGCTACACAACAGCTACGGCCGACACACGGGGGTCGGCCGCTACAGAAAGACACGAATTGTGCATCTGCCACACATGATGGTCACACCCTGGACTGGTCACGTCGTGGCGAGCGGTTTGATTTTCCCCTCCCCGCGCGATACCTTAGGGGTGGTTTGATTGCAGGTTTACGTTGTCTCAGCGAGGAGAGGTTATGACCGCTGCATCCGACACAGCCTTCGACGCCATTGCGACCGTCGATCCCGAGATTCTTCCAGTCATGCAGGCGGAGGTCCGCCGCCAGCAGGAGACGATCGAGCTGATCGCCTCCGAGAACCACGTCTCCCGCGCCGTGCTCCAGGCATTGGGCTCGGTGTTCACGAACAAGTACGCTGAGGGGTATCCCGGCCGGCGCTACTACGGCGGTTGCGTGAACATGGACGGGGTCGAGGAACTCGCCCGCCAGCGTGCCAAGAAGCTCTTCGGCTGCTTCCACGCCAACGTTCAGCCTCACTCCGGCGCTTCCGCCAATGCGGCCGTTTACCTTGCGATCTGCAAGCCGGGCGACACCATCCTCTCGCTGAGTCTCGCTCACGGCGGGCACCTGTCACACGGCCTGAAGGTCAACATGAGTGGTCTTCTGTTCAACATCGTTCCCTACGAGGTCGATCCAAAGACCGAGCAGATCGACATGGCCGAGGTGCGCCGGCTCGCGCGCGAACACAAGCCCAAGCTGATTATCTCCGGTGCGTCGGCCTACCCGCGCACACTCGACTTCGACACGTTCAGCGAGATAGCCGAAGAGGTAGGGGCCGTGCACATGGCCGACATCGCCCACATTGCCGGTCTTGTCGCCACGGGTCTTCACCCCAGCCCCATCCCGACGGCGCCGATCACGACAACTACAACGCACAAGACGCTCCGCGGCCCGCGCGGTGGCATGATCATGTGCAATGAAGAGTGGATGAAGAAGATCGACTCGCGTGTCTTTCCCGGCAGCCAGGGGGGGCCATTGATGCACTGCATCGCCGCCAAGGCCGTCGGTTTCGCAGAGGCACTCAAACCCGAGTTCAAGGTCTATCAGCAGCAGATTCTCGCAAACGCCCAGGCGCTGGCTGAGGGACTGGTCTCGAAGGGGAACCGGCTCGTTTCCGACGGAACCGACACACACCTGATGCTGCTCGACCTACGGCCGGCTTACCCGGACGTGACCGGCGCGCAGGCGGAAGACTGGCTCGTATCTGCCAACATCGTTGTCAACAAGAACATGATTCCCTTCGACGAGCGCAAGCCCACACAGACAAGCGGGTTGCGCCTGGGCAGCCCGGCGGCCACCACACGCGGTCTGAAGGAGGACGAGATGCGCACGGTGGCCGACCTGATCGATCGCGTTCTTCGCTCGCAGGGTGATCCCGACGTCATCGAGTCGGTGCGCGGCGAGGTCCGCTCGATCTGTGAGCAGTACCCACTATAGAGGCGGTGTCGGCGGTTTCTCCAGGTTCTCCCGGCGCTTCAGGGCTAGAGCGTTTTCGGTTTTGGTGTAGCGTCACCCCTTGTGGGTGACGAGGATTCCAGGCTTGCCCCGGCCGCAAGGGACTTTTCTGCCGGAACAACGACCGACTGGAAAGTCGGTCCCACATGCAGGAAGACTTTTTCAACAGGCCGCTAAGGGACCTCCCAGCATGCGACCTCATGACCTGGGCGCGCATCACGCAGTCGGGGCTTGCCGGAAGGTTCTTCCGCGTACGATTCGACGCAGCACCTCAGTGCAACACCACCGATTACGGAATCGACAGGTACGACGTTTCGACTGCCTTGCCGCGCTCGTTCGCCGCAGAGTGCACAGCGCGGGTGAAAGCGGCAACCCGAGGGCCAATCCGCCGGATCGGGCACGCGGCCTGGTATTACGTCCAGCGTCTCCAACCTCTGCGACAGACGCGGCACGCATCGGAGCAGGCCCTGCGTGTACGGGTGCAGCGGATGATCCAGCACGGCACGCACCGACCCATGCTCGACTATCCGACCGGCGTACATCACATACACGTCATCTGCAATCTCACCGACGACTCCCAGATCGTGCGTGATGATCAGGAGACTCATGCCCGTTTCCGCCTGCAGGCTCTTGAGCAAATCGAGGATCTGAAGCTGGATC
>JAUXGE010000309.1 GCA_030622435.1 Planctomycetota bacterium | reverse complement strand
TGCGGGTGTAGCTCAGTGGTAGAGCGTCACGTTGCCAACGTGAATGTCGTCGGTTCAAGTCCGATCACCCGCTTTTTTGACCGCCGTTGTCCAGAAGCGACAGCGGCGTCTTACGTTAGAACGACGCTACACTGGATCGGGAAGTTCTATAGCATACGAACGCATCCGGAGAAGGCAGTTCGAAATACGCCTTGCGGTCCTCGATAATCTCCAGAAGACGACACGTGGACGTGAGGCAGTAGGTCCGCATGAGATGGGGATTCGTTCTCAGGCCAAACAATTCCGCGTCGGCCGCTGCCCGATCGTGCCCACCAACCGGCGATATCCTCAGACCCATAGAAGATGCCGTACTCCGGTTCGCCCTCGTCCAGATGCGCCGTATGCAAATCCGTCAGATAAACCGCCGGCGAAGGCGGCATTTGTGTTTGAGCAATGAAGTCAACACCTGAAGGTGCAACCTCGTGGTCCTGAAACACCGTGGTCCGAGCTACACATCCCGGCGAGATGCCGACCCCCGCGACCGACGCGACCACCGTGTGATTCGCGAGGTAGTCGCCAGGTTGCTGGGCTCTGACGAATGGCTCCACCCTATCAACCATACCAAAGCACTCCACCTGCGTCAGCCCGATCGGAACGTAGATCGACCATGCCTGTTTCGCCCCGTTTCCAGTAGTATCACCGGCCGCAAGGGCAATAGTTGGACGCCATACGTACACAATCCAGGGCAAATAAAGCACCACGCTATTTCGTCCAGCAGCAATGACCGGACGTGCTTGGCCCCAGGCCCTCAGTAGCGTACTCTTGTTATAGCGTGAAGTGGGTACTCGGCGCTCACAGGGGGGGAGAGGCCACAGATGACGCATACATTGCAGCAGAACGCTCAGATCGATGAGGCCCTGGCGCTAGGCCTACTTATGGAACGTGCCGATCGCTTGCAGACCTACATCAGACGTTCCATGCCGAGTGACCTGATGCGTCTCGTATCCGTGGAGGACATTCTACAGGAAGTGTGGATCAATGTGTTCGGCGGACTTACGAGCTTCAGGGCCGATGGACCGGATTCATTTGACCGATGGCTTACGAGCCTGGTCCAACGGCGTCTGGTTGACGCGATCCGGAAGGCGCGAAGCCTGAAGCGGGGTGGAAAACGGCGAATCGGCGACAGGGTGCAAATGCGTACGACCTCTTACTTGAACCTGTTCGATCGCGTCGCCTGCAAACAGCGCACGCCCAGCAGCGAGGATGCGGCGAAGGAAGCCGTACACGCGGTCCAGATCGCGCTGTCCACCCTGCCCGAGGATTACCGGTGCGCGATCACGATGCGGCATCTCGATGGGCACTCGCAGGCCGAGGTAGCAGTAGCGATGGCGAGAACGCTGCCGGCCATCAACAGCCTGCTGTACCGTGGGTTGCGCATGCTGCGTGCGCGTCTGGAGCCGGCCCGGAGATTCTTCAGCGACGGGGGCTAGCGCAAACAGTATCGGGGCGCTCCTCGGTCCGCCCGCGATCGTTTCAAAAGGGACGGTTAGCAACACCCATGTCAGCCGATGGTGTGACAGGTCATCCGAACGAGGATAAGCCGGCGGCCATCGACACGATCCTCCGCGAAGTGACCGTGAGTGTCCGGAGCGGCGTCGGCATCGACTTCAAGGCCATCGAGCGCGGTCATCCGGATCTCATGCCGGAACTTGGCGAACGCCTTGATCGGTTCCAGACCATTCAGGCGGCCGCGCGTCAGGCAAGAGAATCGCCGCCCGGCACAGGATCGTCCGGAGCGGCGGCATCAACGTTCGACCAGGACATCGAGTTTCTACGCGAGACCCTGACCCGGTACGACATACTCGAACGAATTCACCATGGAGGCCAGGGAGTGGTGTACAGGGCGGTTCAGCGGTCCACAAAGCGCACCGTAGCCCTGAAGGTCCTGCTTGACGGCCCGCTGGCGTCAGAGCGACAGCGATATCGATTCGAACGGGAGGTTGAGTTGATCTCACGCCTCCGGCATCCCCAAATCGTTACTGCGTACGACAGTGGCGTCGTGCGAGGCCGTCAGTACTTCGCCATGGAGTTTGTCGATGGGCTGAACATTGACGACTACGTGCTCCTGCACCGACTTTCGGTTCGTGAGACCATACAACTCGTTCAATCCGTGTGTGAGGCCATCAGCGCGGCTCACCAACGTGGAGTTATCCATCGCGACATCAAGCCGAGCAACATGCTGGTTGATATGGATGGGCTTCCTTATATTCTCGATTTCGGTCTTGCCAAGGACATCACTGGATGGTGCGCTGGCGACTCGGCCCTGTCTGTTTCGATGGACGGACGTGTCGTCGGGACTCTGCCATACCTGAGCCCGGAGCAGGCCGCGGGCCTCACGGATCATGTCGACGTTCGCTCCGATATTTACTCCCTCGGCATCGTACTGTTTGAACTGATCACGGATTGTCTTCCCTACCCTGTCGAGGGCGACCCACGCACCGTACTTGATCATATACAGTCGCGTGAACCTATGGGGATGCGTAAGGCGCTTTTGGAGCAGAACGAGGATATCCGGGCGGCTCAAGTAAACGATGATCTCGAGAAAGTGGTTCTCAAGTGCCTTCAAAAGGACAAGTCCCGGCGCTATGAATCCGCCGCAGCCCTGGCCGCCGACCTGGGACGCTGGCTGAAAGGTGAGGCCGTCGAGGCGAAGGCGGCGAGTCGCTTCTATCTGCTCAGAAAGACTGTTCGGCGGTACCGGATTCATGCGACGATCGCAGCCACCCTGCTGGCTATCCTGCTCACGGCATTGGTGGCCGTGACCATGGCATGGCGGCGGGCCGATAGGATCGCCAGGATCGGGCAGGCCGGTCTTCAGATGGGTTCATTCCTCAGGCTTGGAACCACACATCGTGACGCGGGCCGGCTGGGTCAAGCCATAGCCATGCTCGAGAAGGCAATTGAAATCGGTGACTACGTCGCCGCATCCGATCCCTTCGTGCTTCGGCATCTCTGGGACGCCCATAATTGCCTGGCAGAGTTGTACGTGGAAACCGGCCGCGTTGATGATGCCGTACCACACTGCGAGGAGGCTGTGGTGTATGTGCGGCAATTGCTGACGATCGAACCGGGCAATCCACAGTGGCAACGGTTCCTGGCGATATCGCATGAGCTTCGCGGTCGAATTGCCCTTACTCAGGGCGACCCATCGCGCGCGTTTCCTTTGTTTGAACAGGCGATCTCGATGTACCGGGAGCTTCTGCCTCTTGATCCTCTGAATACGTCGCTCGAATCGGACCTTGCCTTTGCACTCGGTTTGCAGGGCATGTGTTGCCGGAAGCTCGAGCGATTCGACGACTCAATGCAGCACCACAGGGAAGCCCACGCCATTTACAAAAGGCTGGTGGAGACGGAGCCTGACGTCCTTGACCATGCCATTGCCCTGAGCCGTATGGAGGGACGACTCGCTGTCTGGCATCTGTCACAACGAACCGAAGCGGACGATCAAACGGCATCAAAGTGGCTGAAACGGGCCGCAGACCGTCTGACTCGCCTGCGAGACACTGGGCGTGCCGCATCTCACGAATGGGATATTACCGGTATCCTGGACGCGATCCGGGCGAACCAGAAGCTGGTTCTCACGCGCTCGGAACGCCGCGCTTCCGAGGAGCCATGAGCATCACTGAGTGGTGTGGGATCCGACCGGCATTTCGACCGGCTCGTCGTCACCATCTTTCTTCGGCTCCACCTCTCCATCGAGGGTGAATGTGTAATCGATCGCCGCAGTTGAATCGTAAGGAGCCCCTCCGGGTGGAGGAATATAAGATGCACCTTCGAGCACGTAATCCAGATCGTCGTTCAACGGATCCTGTGCAAGTGCCGTCCCCTCGAGTAGCGGCGGAACGGTAAACTCATCATGCAGTGGGTCACCCGGATCGTAGTGCTCGACCCACCACAGACCATCCGGTGAGTCAACCATGGGAAAGGACTCGATCCAAACAGTGTCCTGCGTGCCGGGTTCACGGACCTCGATGGACGTGATCTCCCAGCCGACCCAGTATCCGTCGATGTCGCTGGCTTCGAGGTCCAGGGTGACTGAGAAGACGATATCGCTCTCGGGATCGCCCGGAACCTCATACATGTACAGATAGACCGATCGATCCACCGGCAGGTCAGCCCGAGTTGCCTGGATGCCTGCGAAACACGCCGTGGCAATGACGATCATGTTCAGAATACGGATGTTCATGCGTTTTTCTCCTGATAGCCGGACCGGTTCACGGAGACCCTGTGTGTGCGCACACTGCACGCCACGCTCGGATTACAGGGTAACCGGCCCCCTGTACCGCTCCTCGAGATTTCAAAAATGTCCGGGTTGGTGGTGACGGCGCGACGATGGCAGTGGAGATTGTGGACTGCTCAGTCTGCCGACTGAGCCCCTCCCTACATCTTCCCGGATCTACATAGGGAATAGCGTATGCGATACGGCACGCGCTCATGATAGAGCGAGTGTCTGAAGGTTCTTGTCAGTGATGTCGTGGATGGACTCTCGGCCGTAGCGAGGGACTGCACGCACATTCGTGTGACTGAGAGTCGGTTGCACAGTTTCCACTTGGTGTCCGATCTGATCCTCTCGCTGCAGCGGTGGCAGGCGGTGTGGACAGAGAGTCGGTCAAACGCCGACCGGCGGTGTGGGAGGTGATGGTGACACAGACGCGCGTCCGCCGGCTACTCACTGAGGCTTGTGGTAGCGCATCCATCGATGGCTGAGCTACGACCTCGTCTCGGCGTGGGCCGGGGTCGTGCCGACCGAAACTGTTTGCATCCCGGCAAGCTGTCCAGCGAAGTCGTCAACTGGAGTGCCGCAATCACGCTCTTTCGGTCTTGCTGATCGTTCGGGGTAACGGCCCCGTGCCCCGATAGATGTTCCCAGTCAGATCCTCGAATCGCCAGGTCAGCTTCCCGGAATCGTCCCGGCTGGCTGAGACCCACCGGCCCCAGAAACCTGCCTTCATGTGGACCTCGCTACCGTCCGGTACGTAGGCCCGAATAGGTTTGGCCAGCTGTCCGAAATCGCTGCGCTCGCCGTCTTTCACTGAGGCTTGTTCCCTCCTGGTCAATCGGTGTCGGACAAGTCGCATCGTCCCGGCCGGATGCCGGGCACA
The DNA here is from genome assembly GCA_030622435.1 of Planctomycetota bacterium. Lineage (GTDB taxonomy): Bacteria > Planctomycetota > Phycisphaerae > UBA1845 > UBA1845. The sequence continues at coordinate 602 of JAUXGE010000309.1, read as the reverse complement.
CCCCCCTCGCAGGCGGCATGGAGCCGCCGCGAGGTTGGGGCACCCCGACAATAAGGTCTAGCGGGATTCAGACCGACAGCGCTCAGGGAAAAAGTTGCGGAAAACGACTGTCGGTTGCCGACGACGATCCCGGCGCGCCGGGATTCGTTCCGGATCTGGAACCCACGCAGGCGACGGGGGAGAATGGGGAACAGGCATCCCGCCGTGGGGCGTTTTTCGGTGGCGTGACCGGCCATGAGCTCGAAGCCAGCCCCTTTTTAAGCCAGCGAAGCACGCGCGGCGGCTCTGTTCTCGACAGAATCCAGTAGGCCTTTTCGACCACACAACCGCGGTCCAGCGACATTGACATCCCCTTTGTCGACGTCGTGCCCCACGATACGGAGACCCCGTTCTGCGCCGACACTCGCTGGGCTTGCTAGCAAGGCCACCGCGCGCCCCGGGAAGGAACAGTGCAAGGTTGCCGGCCGCGCGCCTCATCTCTTTGGTACTTTGCCGTTTAGAAACTGCCGCCCGAACGCTGCCAACGTGAATATGTCGTCGGTTCAACCCGATCACCCGCTGTCTGTGACCGCCGGTGTCCACGAGAGACAACGGCGTCTTAC
>JAUXGE010000378.1 GCA_030622435.1 Planctomycetota bacterium | reverse complement strand
GGATCAGGCAGCGGTCCCCCGATGCCGGTCTCGAGGAGCGTATAGAGCAGCAGGTATGGGTTGGCATCCGGTGAGACCGAACGGAACTCGATACGCGCAGTCCGCTGGTTCCCGAGTGGAATACGGACCATGGCGGCGCGATTCGTGGCCGACGCCTTGATCTGATTGGGCGCCTCGAAGTTCGGATCGAGCCGGCGGTATGCGTTGACGCTCGGGTTGAGAACCAGACATATGTCGACGGCGCTGTTTAGCGTGCGGTCGATGAAATCCCACGCCATCTTGGAGAGCTGATGCTCGCCATCCACATCGTAGAACAGGTTCTTGCCGCGTCGGCTCAGCGACATGTTGCAGTGCATCCCGCTGCCGTTTATGCCGGCAATCGGCTTGGGCAGAAACGAGACCGTCATCCCCAGGTTGCGCGCAACCTGCCGACACGTGAGCTTGTATAACTGAATCTGATCGGCGATCACCGTAGCCTCGGCGAACCCGAAATTCATCTCGAACTGTGACGGGGCGACTTCAGGATGGTCCTTCTCGTTGCCCAGACCCAGCGCCCGCTGGGCCTCGGCCGCCCTGTCCATGAACAGGCGCAGAGGATCCTGCGGGAGGGAATGGTAGTAGCCGCCGGTCGAGATGAACTCGAACTTCCCTGTTTCAAAGTACCGTCGCTCCGCGTCCGTATCCTTGAACAGGAAACCTTCGATCTCCGGGGCGACGTGCATGACCATGTCGTCCTCACGGTACAACTGCTCGGTGCGGAGCCGCAGGCGCGACCGGAAATCGGCCGGATAGGGCGATCCGTCCTGCGACCGCACCTCACCGAAGACCATCACCTTGCCGGGGCCGAAAACGTCGGCAGGAAGCCAATAGAACGCCGGCCAGTCGATCGACAGCTTGAGATCCGACTGGCTGATGGCGGCAAAGCCACGGACGGACGAGCCGTCGAAGGTCAGGTTGTCTGCCGAACTCAGCAGGTACTTCTTGTCGTAGTCGAGCATGTGGAACCGGCCTTCGAGGTCCGAGAAGCAGACCGTAACGGCCTTGATTCGCTTCTCGTCGCTCAGGTACTTCCGGCGATCCTCCTCGATGATCCCCGGCTCGACGCGTTCGAGACGCTTGTGTTTGGCCTCGAGGTTCATGTCCTCTAACTGGTCATACGGGATTTCGAGGAAGTTACGCAGGCCGCTGGTTTCCATCATATCGGTCCTTTTGCAGGAGTATCCGGAACAGACTCACTCTTTGCTTTGCTGAGATTAGGACAGAAAGGGCATGCAGTCAACTAAAATGCGACAAAGTTATATTAAAAACCCTGACAATAACATTAAATCATCTTGTCATTATACTTACATTACCAGCATTGACAGGCTTCCCCAGGGACGATAGCCTGCGCCAAAGGGTAGTCGGACAGCTTCTGGACCGCCTCGGGCCCCGCTTTTATGCCCGGAACACACAGTCGTCCTCACCCCAGAAGGAATCGTCCAAATGAATCCAACCAGCCAGAAGAACGCGTGCGTTTTCGGCCTAGGGTGGGGTGACGAAGGCAAGGGGAAGGCCGTCGACCTCCTGTCCTCCGCGTTCGATGTGGTGGTCCGGTTCAACGGCGGAGCGAACGCGGGGCACACGGTCCGCGTTGGAGTCGAGACTTTCGCCCTCCATCTCCTGCCCACCGGCTCGCTCCACGAAAACGTGACCGCCGTCATCGGACCCGGTGTCGTCGTCGATCCCATCATGCTCCTGTCGGAGATCGACTCGCTTGCCAAGCGGGGGTTCGATCTGACCGGGCGGCTCAAGATCAGCGACCGCGCCCATATCGTGCAGGCCTACCACAAGCTGGAGGATCAGCTCAGCGAGCGGGCGGCATCCGACGAGGCGAAGATCGGCACGACATCGCGCGGGATCGGTCCATGCTACGCGGACAAGATGAAGCGGACGACGGCCGTGAGGTTCTCGGACCTTCTATACGAGGACAACCTCGACGACCGCGTGCGCCGGATCGTAAGTGACAGAAAGACGTCACTTGGCGCATTGTACTCCAGCGACGTGGAACTCGACCCCAACGCGGTTCTCGCCGACCTCGAGACGGCCAAGGTGCGGTTGGGTGGATTCGTTTGCGATACGACAAACTTCCTGCACGAGGCGATGGATGAGGGGCGATCCGTGCTGTTCGAAGGCGCCAACGGCATGTTGCTGGACGTGGATCACGGGACATATCCCTTCGTGACGTCCAGCAGCACGGGGCCACACGGGATCGGCCCCGGTGCCGGCGTACCCGTCTCACGCGTGGATCTGCTCATCGGAACGATCAAGGCCTACGCCACCCGCGTGGGTTCCGGACCTTTCGTCAGCGAACTGAAGGACGAGATAGGCGACCGCATCCGGGAGCGGGGCAAGGAGTTCGGCACTACGACCGGCAGACCGCGACGGTGCGGCTGGTTCGACGCCGTGCTGGGCCGCTACACCGCACGGCTCAGCGGTGCCACTGATCTTGCACTTATGCATCTGGATACTCTGAGCGGGCTCGATCCCGTGGGCATCTGTGTTGCATACCGGATCGACGGCAACACATACTCGACACCGCCTGCGGACACAGGCTTGCTGGAGCGGGCCGAACCGGTAATCGAGTTCGTCCCCGGATGGAACGAGGATCTGAGATCCGTGCGCTCCCTGGAAGACATGCCACACGCGGCGCGGACCTACATCGAGCGGATCGAATCGCTCGTCGGTGCACCAGTCTCGATCGCAGGCGTCGGGCCGGAGCGATCGCAGACGTTCGTCCGCGGTCGTATCGCCGAGTTGATCCGGCAACCCGAACCCACCACGACGTAGCCGATGCCATGAACGAGTCACCACTCGATCCGCAGGGGGTTCCGGGACTTCGCCGAGAGCAGCTTCCCTGTCACATTGCCATCATCATGGACGGCAACGGGCGGTGGGCGAACCGGCGGGATTTGCCGCGGATCAGAGGGCATGAGCAAGGAGCCAAGACCGTCCGGAAGATCGTCACTCACTGTGCCCGCCTGGGAATCGAGGTCCTTACGCTCTACAGCTTCAGCACGGAGAACTGGGGAAGACCCAAGGACGAGATCGACTTCCTGATGGATCTGTACGTGCGGCACCTGATCGCCGAGCGCGATACGATCATGGACAACAACGTCCGGTTCCGCCACCTCGGGCGTCGTGAAGGTCTGCCCGAGAGTGTGCTGGCGGAGATGGACAAGACCGTAGCGATGAGCCGGGAGAATACGGGGCTGACATTGTGTCTGGCATTGAACTACGGATCACGCGACGAACTGGCGGAAGCGATGCGCGGCATCGCTCGAGACGTTCGATCCGGCAAGCTCGATCCCCGCGACATCGACGTCGATCTGATCTCGCGATCACTCTACACGACCGGACTACCCGACCCGGACCTGCTCATTCGCACGGCCAATGAACGCCGCGTCAGCAACTTTCTGCTCTGGCAAATCAGCTATGCGGAAATCCACGTATCCGAGGCTCTCTGGCCCGATTTCTCCGAGGAGCACCTGAACGAAGCCATAAGGGATTTCGCCGGCCGCGAACGCCGGTTTGGAGGCGTGGGCGCGTCGGGAGAGAGAAGGGCGTAATGAAACGAAGTTCAGGCCGCACTTCGAACCTGTAGTGCGGTAAATATTCAGTCGTCCCTGAAAAACCGTGCCGTGGCTCAGCGGACGCGGCGCCGGCCGATTGTGCTGGCTGACTGGGGACGCGCGGTCTTCGATTCCGTCAGCAAACCGGGACGAATACGCCGCCGGACGGCCTGAATACACGCCTGATTCGGCAAATAAGCTGCAGTTGGAGCCGTGTGAGCGGCTCGATTAGCGCGCAGGGCAAACCCCGCCCGTCGCGACGGAGCAACCCCAGCAGTTTGCGCAGGTTCGACCCGGCCGCCGACAGCACGGCGTTGATCGCCTCGCCGTCCAGCCTTGCCAAGAAGCATCGGCCCATACGATGATCGCTCTCGAGGTGGCCGATCTTCGGCTCGATCGCGCTGCGTCGACGTCTCCGCTTTCGTTCTGATCGCGGGGTGTTCTTCTTGCGCTTACCAGCAATGTGTACCGCTGTCTCACCGAGGTGGCCGTGACCTCGATAGCCTTTGTCAACATACGCATCCGTGACAGCCACACCCGTCACTCGCGCCACCGCCTCCAATGTTTCGGTGAGCGTATGTCCGTCGTACGGGTTGTTCTCACACAGCAGCGATGCCACGAACCAGTTGCTGCGATTGGTCGTGGCCACCGATACCTTCTGGCCAAACTCAT
>JAUXGE010000002.1 GCA_030622435.1 Planctomycetota bacterium | reverse complement strand
CGATAGGCTTCGAGGACTTCCGCATCCCGACCGGCTGGATACTCTCCCGCGTTCCATCGATAGCCAAGCCCGTCGTCGGACCTTCGCGGTATCAGATGAACGTGCGCGTGCATGACCACCTGGCCCGAGACGCGACCGCTGTTGAGCAGTACGTTGAATCCCTCCGCGCCGGTTACTTCGATCAGCGCACGGCCGAGCTTTGGCACGGCTGAGAACAGCGCTCCACACTCAGCCGGCGACATGTCAACCGGACTCACGCGGTGCTCCCGCGGAATGACAAGGATATGTCCCTCGGCCAGAGGATTGACATCCAGAAAGGCGACGCAGGATTCGTCCTCGTGAATGATGCCGGCGGGAATCTCTTTCGCTGCGATCTTGCAGAAGATGCAGTCTGGGTCACGTGGCATGACATTCTCCCATGCAAAACAAGGCACAAACCGGAAAAGGGCGTAACGGTAGACTTGCTGGAGCCCGAAAGGCTTAGGCCGATAATGGCGGCTCAGTTCAACAGATGATCCGCTTGCCGGGAAGGCAGCCATCGGTCACCGCCGGCGTCGTCGAAATCGGATCAGGACTCGTCGGAGTCCTTCTCGACTTGCTCATTGTCCTGCGGCTCACCCGGCGCATCGTCCCCGCTCTCGTCCTCTGCCGCAACTCCGCGTCCGGCCCGCTCTTTCTCCCTCCAACTCTTGGCGGCCTTGATGGCCATGGAGTATCGAGCGTCCGCACGTCGGCGCCGAGCCGTCTTCCCGGGCTTGGTCACGGAAAGTGGCGCTTCCTCATCGCCGACCAACTGCAGCATAGCGAGCGGGGCCGCGTCTCCGAGCCGACGGGTAGCAAGTCGCACCAGCCGCGTATAGCCACCGGGGCGATCCTCAAACCGCGGTGCGACGGTCTCTATCAACCGGTGCATGACGGATTCGGCCGTGAACGCCAGACGCCCCTTCGGACCACCGGCGCGATGGCGCCGACCGCTGGACATCCGCATCGTCTTGGCACGCCGCGCATCGGACATGCCCTCGTAGTCACCGCGATGCTCCGTGGGGATCATCCCGCGATCGCCGAGCAAGTGATGAATGCGTCGGCGTGCTCGCAGGGAACCGGCCTTGTCATCCGCGTCCGCCAGCTTCCTCGTCTTGACTGCAAGAGTCACGAGCTTCTCGAAGAACGGGCGAAGTGTCTTCGCTTTGGGCAATGTCGTCGTGATGCGTCCGTGCTCGACCAGGTTCAGCGCCATATTCCTCAGCAGCGCCTTGCGATGTTCGGTCGTCCGGTTGAGTTTTCGTTGATGAATGCGGTGTCTCATGTTTCTACTTCACGCCCCTCGCCGCGGTCCCGGTTCAACAACAATTCCTAAGAATCCGGCATGGTGTACGCTTCCATTGATCCGGAGTTCGCGGAGATGGAGGAGTCTTCTGCGGAAGCCCCTTCGTCACCAGCCGTCGCTTCGTCGCTCCCTTCCGAAGCCACATTATCATCCATCGGAGCCGCTTCGTCACCAGCCGTCGCCTCGTTATCCCCTTCCGAAGCCACATCTCCATCCGCCGGAGCCTCATCACCACTCACTGGACTCCCCCCTTCACCCATCGCCGGCTCATCCTCCTGAAGCTCTTCTTCGACCAGAGGCTGCGGTGGGATTGGGGCAATGGGCAATCCGGCCTCATCGAACCTCATGCCGAGCGTCAGTCCAAACTCCGCGAGCTTGCGATGCACCTCGTGGAGAGACGTCTTGCCAAAGCTGCGATACCGCAGCAAATCGGATTCCGTCTGCATCACGAGCTGGCGGATGGTGATGATCTTGGCCGCATCCAGGCAGTTGCCCGCCCGAACGGAGAGGCTCAAGACCGAAACCGACTTATCAAGAAGCTCCGCCAAAGCCGTGTCTTCCGGACGGCTCATCTCGACCAGATGCTTCTCATGCGTGGCCAGTTGGTCGCCCAGATCGTGATAGATGACGAACGGCGTCAGATGCTTCCGCAGGATCGAACCCGCCTCCACGAGAGCGTCCTCCGGAAGGACCGTCCCGTTCGTCCATATCTCCATGATCAGCCGGTCATAGTTCGTGCGCTGCCCTACGCGCATGTCTTCCGTCCGGTAGCGGACTCGAAGCACCGGCGAAAAGACCGAATCGATCGGGATGACTCCCGACTCCTGTTCGGCCATCCGATTGTCGCTTCCTGTCGCGTACCCTCTGCCTTTCGAGACCTTCATCTCGATACGGAAACCCACTTCGGCCGTCAGCGTCGCGATCACGTGATCGGGGTTCGCCACGGTCACGTCCGCATCGGATACGATCTCGCCGGCGAGGACTGCCCCCGCCGTGCTCCGCTCTACGGTCACCATCTTGGATTCGTCGCTGTCGACCCGCAGCACGATCCCCTTGATGTTCAAGAGAATGTCCGTCACATCCTCCACGACGCCGTCGATGCTCGCAAACTCATGCGACACACCGGCGATCTTCACTGTCGTGACGGCCGCTCCTTCGAGGCTCGACAAAAGGACTCGACGGAGCGAGTTACCGATTGTCGTCCCGAAGCCCTGCTCGAACGGCTCGATAACGAAACGTCCATAGGAATCCGTGCTGACGTCCTCGTCGCGAACGACGCGGTTGGGCAACTCGAAACCTCGCCACCTGATGCGCATCGGGAAAACCTCCAACCGAGTGTATCCGGAACTGAACGGGCTTCACCTGGACCCGGGAATAATCCAAAAGCGCTCGACCATTACCGACTACACATCTCGATGATCAGCTGCTCTTCCACCGGGATCTGAACGTCCTCTCTGGACGGCAGAGCCACCACGACCCCTTCCAACTGCTGGGCATCAAGCTGCAACCAGGGCTGTACCGAAGGGCCTCCGTCCCCGACGATCTGCCGGACAAACTTCTGACTCCGCTCCGACGGCTTCACGCCGATCCGGTCACCCTTGGTAACAAGATAGCCGGGGCGGTTCAAACGGCGACCGTTTACGTATACATGGCCATGACCGACCGCGACCCTGGCCGCTCGATGAGACTGAGCGAACCCGAGCTTCCAGATCACGTTGTCCAACCGGCGCTCGAGCAAGCTCAACAACTCCTCGCCCGTGTTTCCTCTAGTGCGCTCGGCTTTGCGAAAGTAGATCATGAACTGGCGTTCGAACACCCCGTAATACCGCTTTACCTTCTGCTTCTCGCGTAACCGCACGCCATATTCGGTCTGCTTGCGCCGTCGCCACGAATGCATTCCGGGGGGATGGGCGCGCCACTGTCGCTCCATCGCACATTTCGCCGTCTCACACCGCACGCCCTTGAGCATCAACTTCACTCCCTCGCGGCGGCACAGGCGACAGACTGGACCAATGTAACGTCCCATGATTCCTTCCAGTTACGAACTTCCGACAACATTCACGCAAGAAAAACTCGCTGATCGAACCCTACTATGCCCAGCGGCTATTCCCGTAGCACGTCTCCGATGGCCCGTGACCGAGCTTCCCGTCGCGCCAAAATTCCGGTACAACTGTAACCCGAGACCCGACCCGCCGCACGCTACGCTAGACTCGCCGCTTCTTCTTCGGACGACACCCGTTGTGCGGAAGCGGCGTAACATCCTCGATGGAGTGGATGCGCATCCCGGAACTCTGCAAGGCGGTAATGGCGGCGTCGCGCCCGCTGCCCGGACCCTTCACCCTCACCTCCACCTCCATGAGTCCGAACTTCTTGGCGGCCTGAGCAACCTGCTCCACGGCTCGCTGAGCGGCAAAGGGTGTGCTCTTTCGAGTCCCCTTGAAGCCCACCGTGCCGGCAGAGGCCCTGCACAATACGTCGCCGTTTATATCCGTGATCGTAATGAGGATGTTGTTGAAACTCGCCTTTATGTGCGCAATACCACGCACCACGTTGCGACGGACCCTACGTTTACCCGCTCGTTTAGCCACAAGACACTCCCACTAACGAAGCTCCTTCACGCCCTTCTTCCCGGCAACGGTCTTCTTCGGCCCCTTACGCGTCCGCGCGTTGGTCCGAGTATGCTGCCCCCTGACGGGCAAGTGGACCCGATGCCGTACGCCGCGATAGCACTTGATGTCCTTGAGTCGGGCTATGTTCGATTGAACCATCCGCCGAAGCTGACCTTCAACCTGATAGTTCCGATCAATCACGCTTCCGATGCGCGCCACTTCCTCTTCCGTGAGGTCCTTCGCCTTGACACCGAGTTCGACCTGCGACTCTTTCAGAACATCCACCGCGAGCTTGGCCCCGATCCCGTGAATATACCGGAGCGAAAACTCGATCCGCTTGTTCGGCGGAATGTCGACTCCTGAAATACGTGGCACGTGATTCCTCCTTACCCCTGACGCTGCTTGTGCCGGGGATTCGTGCAAATCACACGAACAACGCCCTTGCGCTTGACGATCTTACAGTTCTCGCAGATGCGACGAACGCTGGCTCTGACTTTCATCTTTCTCTGCCTCTCAGTTAGGAAGTCCGCCCAATCGACTCCCCGCTCGAGCCTCATCCACCAGTCAACACGTCCACACCCGCATCCGTCACAGCAAGCGTATGCTCGAAATGAGCCGACGCCCGGCGATCCCGAGTCACGACGAGCCACCCGCTATCATCACCGAACTCCACACGGTGGTCGCCAAGATTCACCATAGGCTCGACGGCCAATACCATTCCGCGAGCCAACTTGAAATCAAACGCGTGCTGCTTCTCGCTCCAGTAGTTCGGGATCTTGGGATCCTCGTGCATTTCACGGCCGATCCCATGACCCACGTAATCGCGCACAACGGAAAACCCCGCCCGTTCCACGACTCCCTGGATTTCCTTCGCCACCTGGCTCCACATAAGGCCGGGGCGCATCTTCTCGATCGCCGTCTCCAGAGCTCGTCGCGTCACCTCGAGCAGCTGCCTCACATCCGTCGAAATACGACCGATTCCGACCGTCGTCGCGGCATCACCGCAGTAGCCCGCCAACCTGACCCCGCAATCAACGCTCAGGATATCACCGTCGTCAAGGCGTCGATCGCCTGGAATCCCGTGAACCAGTTCCTCGTTAATGCTCGTGCACAGAGCGGCCGGAAACGGAAACTTCGCGTGCGGGTTTGTCACTCCTTTGAACAGGGCCGTCCCACCCGCATCTGCTATCAGTCGTTCCGCTTCCTCGTTCAGCTCGCCCGTCCTAACGCCCGGCGCAGCCCGCTCTCGCACCATTTCGTGCACATCATGCACGATGCGGCCGGCAGCCCGCATCAACTCGATCTCCCGAGCACTCTTCAAAATGATCCCGCCGTCACGCATCACGCCCGGAACCTCATCTCCTCGGGCTGGTCGTTTCGGTTGTAGAATCCCGTCATCGACTGATATTCCGGTAACGGAACGTCCCGCGAAGCAACAATGGTCGTTCGAAACGAAATCTCCTACCTCGATCCCTTGATGGGTCCCTCGGAACCCAGGAAACCCTTGTAGTTCCGCATGATCAGGTTCGCCTCGATCCGCTGAACCAGATCCAACGTCACACTGACCACGATCAGCAGACCCGTTCCACCGAGAAACGCCGAGACCATGAACGGAATCTCCAGAGCCTGCGCAACGAGTGTCGGTATGATCGCGATGATGGCCAGGAACGCCGCACCCACGTACGTTATCCGGCTCATCACCCGCTCGAGGTAATCCGCCGTCCTCTTACCTGGGCGAAGCCCCGGAATGAAACTCCCGTAGTCCCTGAGGTTGTTGGCCATCTCCTTGGGCCGAAACTGGACGGTTGTCCAGAAGTAGGCGAAGAAGTAGATGGCGACGATGTACGTCAGGATGTAGATGAACTCACCCGATCGAAACGCCTCGTTGAAGAAGCCCGTGAAGCTGTTAGGCCAATACCCGTATATGGCCCCGAACAGGATACCCGGAAAGATCAACATCGAGCTGGCGAAGATGATCGGCATGACGCCGCCGTGGTTGACCCGCAGAGGGAGGTAATGGCGCTGCCCCCCGTAGATCCGCCGCCCGCGCATCTGCTTCGCCTGCTGTATAGGGATTCGCCGCTGACCTTGCGTGATCAAGATGGCACCGGCCACAACACCCACGAAGAGGACAAGCAGCAGCGCCAGCTTCGGCACATCCATCTCCCCTCCGGTTGCCGTGCCCTGCAGCTTGAGGCTCTGCCCAATATAGATGGCGGCGTTAGGCATCTGCGCCACGATCCCGGCCATGATGATCAGCGAGATGCCGTTGCCTATGCCGTATTCGTCTACCTGTTCGCCAAGCCACATCAAGAACACGGTGCCGGTTGTGAGGATCGTCAGGGACATACACATGTAGGAGAACGACATCCCCAGGAAGCGACCGGTGAAAATCGGGAAGATGTAGCCCTGGCTTGACAGGTACTTCATCCAAACGCCGGCGTTGATCAGGCACAGGGCGACGGTGAGGTAACGCGTGTATTCAGTTATTTTCCGGCGACCCGTCTCACCCTCCTGCTGGAGCTTCTCCAACGCGGGGACCACCGTCACGAGGAGCTGGAAGATGATCGACGCCGAGATGTACGGCATGATCCCCAGGCCGAAAATGGTGCTTTGCTTGAGGTTCCCACCCGTGAAGAGCTGGAAATAGTCGAACAGATCGCCGGTCGACCCGCCACTCCCACCGAACCCCAGGCTCATCGATTCCTGGTCCACACCGGGAACCGGGACGGCGAAACCGATCCGGTAGATGCAAAGCATCCCGGTCGTGAACAGGATCTTGTTCCTTAACTCCGGGATCTTGAAGATGTTCAAAAACGTCGAGAACATACTATCATATCACACTATGGCCAGGGTCTTGGCATCGATCGCGAAAAGGGGGAAACGCCGGCGTCATCGGACGACTCTCGCCTCACCACCGACAGCCTGAATCTTTTCTATCGCAGATTTAGTGAACTTCGCCGCGTCCACCGTAAGCTTCTTGACCAGATCTCCGTCACCCAACACCTTGACCGGGAGGCGCAGGTTGCGAATCAAACCCACCTCCCGAAGAGATTGGGGTGTTACATGCGCTCCGGGTTCGAACCGGGACTCGAGCGACCCGACATTCACGATGCTGTAGCGAGTCGCAAACTGGGCGTTACTGAAACCGCGTTTGGGCATGCGCCGAAACGTCGGCATCTGCCCGCCTTCCTGCAGAGCTCGCCTTCGCCAGCCCGAACGCTGTCCCGAACCCTTGTTGCCGCGGCCTGACGTCTTGCCCTTGCCGGATCCGCGCCCTCGTCCGACGCGCATACGGCGTTTGTGCGAACCGGCGAGTTTGGTGATATCTCCAATATTCATCGACACACGCTACCCGGCGAGCTTAACGCCCCGCAAATGCGACACTTCTTCGCGACCGAGCATCCCCAACAACCCCGAAAACGTAGCGTACACGAGGTTGCGAGGCGTGTTGGAGCCATAGCTCTTTGTCAACACGTCATGAATGCCCGCGAGTTCCAACACCGCCCGGACGCTCGCCCCGGCGATGACGCCCGTTCCGGCACCGGCCGGAACCATCACGACACGGCTGGCGCCGTACCGACCTATGATGCGATGCGGGATGGTGCCACTGACCACCTTGATCGGCTTCATGTTCCGCGTGGCGTCCTTCCGGCCCTTATCAACCGCTGAGGGCACCTCGGCCGCCTTACCATAGCCCACGCCGACACACCCGTTGCGGTCACCGACCACCACAAGAGCACCGAAACTGAACCGCCGACCGCCACGCACTACCGCGGCGCAGCGATTGATCTTGACGACTACCTCGTCGAAGGGTTGCTCTTCTTTGTCGCCGGCTGGTGCTTTGCCCTTCATCGCCATTATTCCATCTCTCAAGCCGGCCGGATTCCAAATCCGTCCGGCGAGGATCAACCGTTAGAACTTCAAACCGCCTTCGCGCATGGCGTCCGCCAGTCCCTTGACACGCCCGTGGAATCGAAACCCGTTGCGATCGAAGCACACCTGCTCGATGTTCTTGGCCTTGGCACGCTCCGCCAGGGCGGTTCCCACGACTTTGGCAGCCTCCGTGTTTCCACCGACTATCAAGCCGTCGCGCAGATCCTTGCTCCGTGTGCTCGCTTCGCAAAGCGTCACACCGAGGTCGTCATCGACGATCTGCGCGTAAATGTGCTTGAGACTCCGAAACACTGACAAACGCGGTTTCTCACCGGTCCCGTGCACGCGCTTGCGGATCCCCCGCTTTCGCCTGCGACGGCGTTGAATTTTGATCTCTTCGGATCGCATCGCCCGTAGACTCTCTCCGATCCGCCGGACGGGGCATCAAAGCCCACCGGCTACGCGGCGCCTGTCAGCGCCTTACCCTGCTTGCGCCGGACGACCTCATCGTCGTACCGGATGCCCTTCCCCTTGTAGGGCTCGGTCTTCCGCAAAGCACGAACCTCCGACGCAAACTGTCCAACCTTCTGCTTCTCGAAACCTCGAATCACGACCGACGCCGGCTCGTTGTCACCGCGGGCGGTGTCGCGCTCCACGATCACCTCAATGCCACTTGGGACGGGCACTAGGAACTGGGCGCCCAGCCCACGACGACGACCGGAGAAACCGAGGTTCAAATGCAGACTTCCGCCCTCGAGTTTGCAACTATACCCTGTACCGTAAACCAGCAGCCGCTTCTCGAACCCCTCCGAGACACCCTTGACCATGTTGTTGATCAGCGCCCGGGTCAATCCGTGGTTCGCGCGACTCTGCTTCAGGTCGTTCTTCCTCTTCACGGTCACCGAACGGCTGCTCTCGTCGTAGCTGACATCCGCAGTGTCGGGATACACCCACACGGACGTCCCCTTCGGACCGGCCACGCTGACCTCACGATTCGCCAACTTGATCGTGACACCCGAAGGGACCGCAATGAGTTTTTCCCCGATTCGCGACATTCCGCTCGTCCTATCGAACCCCAGAGCCAACAAACATTCGGCGTGCGACCAGGTCGATCCGATCAGCGCCTAGTAAACCGTGCAAAGCAACTCTCCACCAACGTTCCGCTCACGACAGCTGCGGTCGCTGAGGACACCCTTGTTCGTGGACACGATGGCGATCCCCAGGCCGTCAAGCACGCGCGGCAGGTCGGCTACACGAGTGTACACTCGACAACCAGACTTCGAGACACGCTTGATAATGTGGATCACGTCCTCACCCCGCGAACCGTACTTGATATCTACCCGCAAGATGCCCTGCTTACCGTCCTCGACAACGTCGAAGTCGTTAATGTAACCTTCCGAAAGCAGCACCTCCGCGATCCCAACCTTCAGTTTGGAGGATGGGATGGACACCTGCTTGTGATGCACCCGCGCGGCATTGCGGATTCGCGTCAGCATATCAGCAACCGTATCAGACCACATCGTCACCACACTCCAAACCAACCGCGCCGCACGTCGGCACGCACTGACGGACCACTACCAGCTCGCCTTCCGCACGCCCGGGATCATCCCTTCAAGAGCCAGCGCCCGGAAACAGATCCGGCAGATCTTGAACTTCCGATACACCGCATGGCTCCGCCCGCAAAGCTCACACCGCCGAACCCTCCGTGACGTGAACTTCGGTTCCTTCCGAGCCTTCTCAATCCAAGCCTTCGTAGCCATTAGGCAGCCTGCTCTTCCGTCTTGCGAAGCGGCAAGCCCAGCCGCGTCAACAGCGCCCGTGCGGTCGTATCGTTCCGCCCCGACGTCACAAAGGTAATGTTCATCCCCTGGTTGTACGTCACGTCCGCGAGGTCGATCTCCGCGAAGATGGACTGATCCGGAATCCCCATCGAGTAACTACCACGACCGTCGAAGCTCCGCGGGTTCAGCCCACGGAAGTCACGGAGACGGGGGATCGCCGCGTTGAAGAGACGGTCGACGAACTCGTACATTCGCTTGCCACGCAGCGTCACGCGACAACCGACCTCGTATCCGCGGCGAGTCTTGAAATTCGACACCGCTCGCTTTGCCCGCCGTAATTGCGGTTTCTGCCCGGTAATCTTCTCGAGATCCTTTATCGCAGCCGGCAGCCGGTTCTTGTCCTGCATCGGCGAACCGGTGCCCATCGAGACCACGACCTTCTCCAGGCGCGGGACGGCCATCATGTTCGTGATGTCCAGTTCCCCCATCAACTCGGGAACAATCTCTTCTTTGAATCGATCCAGCAACCTGGCCATCAGGCCTTACTCCCTGCAATTCACCGCGACTATTCGGCGGTACGCTCGCCCCGCGTCAGCGTGTGCAACGTCGTACCAGTGACGCTCACACGGCGCTTGTCGATCACCTTACCCGCTTCGTCGCGTTCTACTGTGAAACGGCTTCGCCGCCCCTTGCCGGCACTCGAATCATAAGGCAGCACATTGGAAAGATGGATAGCCGCCTCCCTCTGCAAACGACCGCCCTGCGGGTTCTTCCGTGAAGGGCGCACGTGGCGATAAACCATGTTGACGCCTTCCACGAAAACGAAACCGCGGCGCGGATCGATCCGAAGCACCTTTCCACGGGCACCGCGGCGGTCGCCGGAGATCACCTCCACGACATCACCTTTACGAATATGGGCCGCCATGCTTTCGAACCTTTCGGAACGCTGCCATTTCCACTCCGGCGCTCGAATCGGCGCTGCGGGTCACCCCGTCAAACCACCTCTTCCGCCAGAGATACAATCTTCATGAAGTTCTTTTCGCGAAGTTCCCGCGCCACCGGACCGAAAATGCGCGTTCCGCGCGGCTCGTTCCGATCGTCAAGCAGGACGACCGCGTTGGAGTCGAACCGTACGTAGCTGCCGTCAGGCCGGCGTGTCGGGGCCTTCACCCGGACCACCACAGCTTTGGCCTTACGCCGCTTGGAGCGATCCTTACGATCCGATCCACCCGAAAACTCGCTGTTGGGCAGCGATTTCTTCACCGTCACGAGCACGATGTCGCCGATCCTCGCCGTCTTGAGGCGCTTCTTGCCGCGGCTGCCCGTGCTGCCCTTGTATACGTTGACCACCATCGCAACTTTGGCGCCGGTGTTGTCGCACACGTTCACCATCGTTTGCATCTGAATCATCGTGTGCGTCCTATCCTACGGGCGGCCTACGGACCTGCCATCGACCGCACCCTATCACGGCGCCCCTTACTGAGCCGACCGGACGATCCGTACCAGGCGCCAACGCTTCATTTTGGACATCGGGCGGCAAGCCATCACCTCGACCACATCACCGACTTTCGCATCGTTCCGCTCGTCGTGCGTGTGGAGAGTGGTCGAACGACGATAGTACTTGCCGTACTTAGGGTGCCTGACGATATACTCGCAGCGCACCTTGACCGTCTTGTCGCACTTGTCCGAGACCACTGCCCCGGTGCGAATCTCACGCTTGCCGCGTTCCTTGGCCTTCACGTCTGTTGTTATAGCAGCCACATCCGTCACCGGTTCAAACGTTGCCTCACCCAGACGCCCGAAGGCGCCGATACCATCTACACTCAATCGCTTCGCCTAGCCGCCCTTGCGGTGCGTCGCAGCAGACTCCAGGTGGTACTGCTTCTCCTCGATTCCCGTCTCGCCGCGCTCGCGCAGAATCGTCAGCACCCGAGCAATATTCCTTCCCGCATCCTTGAGCTGGTAGGGGTTCTCCAACTTCTCGGTCACGGACTGCGAACGAAGGTCGAACAGATGCCTCCGGAGCTGATCCAACTCGGCATGCAGCTCAGGGGTCTTCATCATTCGGAGTTCACTGGCCTTCATCGCTACTACACCTCGCCCGCAACTACAAACCGTGTCGCCGTTTTACGAATCGACACCTGAACGGCATCTTGTGGGCAACACGCATGAACGCGGATCTCGCAATGCCTTCCTCGACACCACCGATCTCGAAAAGAACCGCCCCGGCACGGACACAGGCCACCCAATACTCCGGATCGCCCTTGCCCTTGCCCATTCGTGTTTCGAGCGGCTTGGAAGACACCGGCTTATTCGGGAAAACCCTCACGTACACACGTCCTTCACGATGAAGGTAATGCGTCGCAGCCACGCGACCGGCCTCAATCTGCCGAGCCGTGATCCAGCCGGACCCCAGAACCTGCAATCCGTACTCGCCGAACGTCACGGCATTGCCCCTCGAAGCCACGCCGCGGATCTTTCCGCGCTGGCTCTTGCGCCACTTGACTCGCTTGGGCATCATCGCCATGACCGACACTCCGATGCTCGCCCCAAACGGGAGCGAGCACAATCGCCGCTAGCCTCGTTTGCCGCGACGCTCCCGTCCACGACTCCGCACATGGCTGTCGTCGAGGACGGCCTCCTCCCCGTAACGACCGCGATACAACCAAACCTTGATCCCGATCGCCCCATACGTGGTGCGGCACGTAGCTACACCGTAGTCTATATGGGCCTGTAATGTGTGCAGGGGGATCGAACCGCGGATCTGAGTCTCCCGACGGGCCATCTCCGAACCGCCCAGCCGCCCCTTGCACATGATCTTGATACCCATCGCCCCACAGGCCATCGCCGCTTCCGCACGCATCTTCATCACACGACGGAAGCCCGCCCGCTTCTTGAGCTGCTCGGAGATCGACTCGGCAATCAACTTGGCGTTTCCATCGGGAACCTTGATCTCGATGGTGTTCAGGTTGATCTTCCGGTCGATCAGATCCTCGAGCTCTTCCTTCAGCTTGTCGACCTCGGCACCCTTGGGGCCGATGACCAGCCCGGGCCTGGCCGTGTGGAGCAAAACCTTCACCTCGTTGCGGGTCCGCTCGATCTCCACCTTGGCAACCGCGGCGTAGGGAGGCTGTCGGTTGAGCTTGGCATCCACATACTTGCGAATCTTCTGGTCTTCGATCAGGAACTCCGCATAAGCGGCCTTGGGCGCGAACCAGCGCGAACGCCAGTCCTCGGTTATCCCGATCCGGAAACCCGTTGGATTGACTTTCTGTCCCACGCTCGACTCCTGTCAAGGCCACACCATGGCCGACTCTCTCAGGCCTCTGCCACCGTAACGATGACATGGCTGGTACGCTTGGCGATCGGATGAACCCGACCTCGATCCTTTGGCCGCCACCGCCGCTGGTAAGGCCCGCCGTCAATCCGGGCCTCCTTGACGTACAGGCGGCTCATATCAGCTTCCTTCTCGTCCGCATTCGTCATCGCCGCCTTCAAGACCGCCTCGATGAACCGGGCACTGCGGCGATGGTTGAAACGCAACTGCTCGACCGCGTCACCGCACGATCGCCCACGGATCAAGTCGATCACCAGCCGGGCCTTGCGCGGCGCGATGCGAGCAAAACGATGCATCGCAGTCCAACCTTGTCGCTCTTTATCCACTGCCGCTCTCGTCCCTACCGCTGCAGCCGGCCGCAACAAATCACCGGCGAACGATCTTAGTCACAGAGGGTTCCGATCCTTACCGCCTCTTCGAGGCCGCGTGGCCCCGGAACAGACGCGTCGGGCTGAACTCGCCCAGCTTGTGCCCCACCATGTCCTCAGTCACGTACACGGGATGAAACAGCTTCCCGTTGTGCACTTCGAACCGGTGTCCGACAAACTCTGGAACGATCGTACAACGCCGCGCCCATGTACGGATCGTGGTCGACGAACCCATAGCCTTGAGGTTCATGACCTTCTTGAAGAGCTTCTCGTCTACGAATGGCCCTTTCTTCTGCGATCGTGCCATAACGAGCCTATCCGGAAACTCCCACCGTCACGGTCGCCCGCTGCAACCGCCATATCTAACTCCGGCCCGGCAACCCTGTGCCGGAACCGCTCGAAAACCTATCGCTTCAGCTTGGGAAGCTGACCGTACCGCTTGCTCTTGCGCCGCCGCAAGATGCGCCGGTTAGAGACCTTGTTCGGAGCACGCGTTCGCGCCCCCTTAGCCAAACGCCCCGTGGGACTGCACGGGTGACGCCCGCCGCCGCTTCGACCTTCGCCACCGCCCAGAGGGTGTGACACCGGGTTCTTCGCCGTGCCCCGCACGTGCGGTCGGCGACCACGGTGCCGCGTCCGCCCTGCTTTGCCCCACCGGAGATTCTGGTGGTCGGCGTTGCCGAGTTGCCCGATCGTGGCACGGCACGCCGAACGGACCTCGCGCATCTCACCGGATGGCAGAATCAGGATCGCCCATCGGTCGTCGCGGGAAATCAACCTTGCCGAGGCGCCCGCGCTACGAACGAGCTTACCGCCCTGCCCGATGTTCAATTCGATGTTGTGAACGTCCATTCCCGGCGGCATGTCCTTGAGGGGCATCGAATTGCCCACCTTCGGCTCGACCCCGGTCCCGCTCTCCACGACCTCACCGGCCGCCAGACCCATCGGAGCGAGAATGTACCGCTTCTCACCGTCCGCATATTCGACCAACGCAATGTGACATGAGCGATTCGGATCGTACTCGACCGCCGTCACCGTCGCGGGAACACCATCTCGGTTCCGTTTGAAATCAACCCGCCTGTAAATCCGACGCGCACCGCCACCGCGGTGCCTCGCAGTAATTCGGCCGTGATGATTCCGGCCGCCGTGCTTGGCAATACGCTCGCAAAGCGACTTCTCCGGACGCTTGTGCTTGTCCGTCAACTCCGAGAAGTCGTTGACAGTCGATGCACGGCGCCCCGGTGAGGTCGGCTTGTATTTCCTGATGCCCATCGCCAAGCTTCACTGCAAGAAAAAAGACAAGTTCCCCGGCACCATGCCGGGCGCCTCGTCAGAACAAATCAATGTGGTGATCTGCGTGCAGAACGACCACCGCCTTCTTCCAATCCGCCGTCTTGCCGATTTTGTACCGCACGCGACGCGACTTCCCCTTGCGCCGAGCCGTGCGAACCGACTCCACCTTGACGTTGTATATCTTCTCGATCGCCTGCTTGATCAGTGGCTTCGATGCCTCGCGGTGGACCTCGAACGCATACGCCCCACCGCGTGCAGGTTTGTTCTTGGTCGCCACGTAGGACTGCGAGGATTGATGCGTGCCTTTCTCGGTCACCATCGGTCTTTTGATTACGTGGTAAATATCCATCGCAATAGCCTACTGCTCAGCGTCGCCGCCCAGCGAGCCCTTGGTACTTCGCGCCACCAATCCCTCGAAAGCAGTCTTCGTGAAGACCAGCTTGCGACGATGTAAGACCTCATACGCGTTGAGTTCGCCGACCGGACGTACGTCCGTCCGCGGGATGTTTCTGCTCGACAGATGCGTGTTTCGGTCCGCCTCGTGCACCGCCAGCACGCACCCGCGCGTAACACCCAGCGCCGAGAGCATGGCAGCGACCGGCTTCGTCTTGACCTCGGGACAGGAGAACCCGTCCACGACCAGCACATCGTTCGAGCGGATTTTCGCAAGGATAGCACTATCCCGTGCGAGCCGACGCATCTTCTTGGGCAACACCTTGCTCGCCCCGGGTATGCGCCTGGCAAACGTCCGACCACCGCCGCGCCTGATCGGGGTCCTTACATTGCCGGCCCGAGCATGACCGGTTCCCTTCTGGCGGTAGAGCTTTCGCGTCGAACCCACGACGTCCCCTCGCCCCTTCGTCCGGGCGCTGCGCTGACGCTGGTGGTCCAGGAAAGCCACGATCGCCTGCTTGATCAACGCAGGCCTGACGCAACCACCTAGAAGCGCCGGGTCAATCTGCAACTCACCCGACTGCTCACCCTGCGTTGTGAAAACCGGAACCGTCAGCAAAACGTCAACCCTTTTTCTTGGCTTGGCGGACCTCGACGATCGACCCGTTG
Organism: Planctomycetota bacterium; assembly: GCA_030622435.1. Taxonomy (GTDB): domain Bacteria; phylum Planctomycetota; class Phycisphaerae; order UBA1845; family UBA1845. The sequence goes on along the minus strand of JAUXGE010000002.1, from coordinate 24,878 downwards.
GGACCAGGAACGCTTCCCCGGACGATCAGCACATCGTTTTCCGCATCGACCTTTATCAGCCGGAGACTCAGCATCGTGCGCCGGGCGTGCCCGGAATGCCCCGCCATACGCTTGCCTTTCCTCACGCCGCGTCCCGTAGGACCGCAGCCACCGCCGGCAATACTCCCGCCAGACCGATGTTTCCGCTCGACGCCGTGAGAAGCTTCCTTGCCACCGAAACCGTGCCGCTTCATGACACCGGTGAAGCCTTTCCCTTTGGTCACACCGGTCACGTCGACGTAGCTCACGTCATCTCCGCCGAACTGCTCGACCGTTAGCACGTCGCCACGGGAAACGCCCGAGGGTTCAGACAGGCGCACCTCGCGAATGGCCCGCTTGGGACCCGTGCCCGCGACCGCAGCGTGCCCGATCATCGGCATCGTAGACCGATGAGGCTTGACCTCTCCGAAGCCGAGCTGCACCGCATCGTACCCGTCCTTCTCCTTGGACTTGACCTGCAACACCACACAGGGGCCTGCCTTGACGATCGTGGCCGGTTCGACCACGCCGCGCTCACCCACCACCTGGGTCATGCCGATCTTGGTACCTAGCAGCGTACGCACCATAAACGAAAACCACTTTCATCCGCACCCGAAGATACGGACTCACCCTGCTTTCTCGCGTGCGATTAGGCTCACACACCGGTTCTTGTCAAAAAACGGTATTGCCGGTCCGACACCGGACCTCCGCTACGGCGCGCCCATCGCACGCCCGCCGCGATCACGTCTTGATCTTCACGAAAACGCCAGCGGGTACCTGAATGCGATTGATGGCCTCAACCGTCCGGGCCGTCGGCTCGCTGATGTCGATGATGCGCTTATGCGTGCGCATCTCGAACTGCTCGCGGGACTTCTTGTCGATGTGAGGCCCACGCAGAACCGTGTACCTCTCGATTCGTGTGGGAAGCGGAATCGGACCATGCACCTTTGCGCTTGTCCTCTTGGCCTGCTCCACGATCTCACGCGCCGACGCATCCAGCGCCCGAGTGTCGTAGGCCTCCATACGTATCCTGATCCTGCTCTTCGTACTCACTAGATACAGAACCTCACCACCGGTACAACATCCACTGAAATCCAACCACAAAATTACCGAAGACCAGGTAGCATAAACCTTCCGCCATCCCTGTCAACGGCACTTTCTCACAACTTTTCGGAAACTTGGCGGCTCCCCGGTCCGCCCACCCGACCAGCCGGTGGAAATGCCCTCTGGGCCCCCGCAGAATCAACCGACCAGGGCCTTCATCTCGGCCGCCGACACGGGTGCGTAGTGGGAGGGGGCCATGGTCGACGTCGCCCGGCCCTGGGAGAGACTGCGCAGCTTGGTGATATACCCGAACATCCGAGCAAGTGGGACATTCGCCGAAATAACCCGGTCCGATCCTCGCATTCGCGCCTCACGCACCACGGCGGAACGGGCGTTCAGATCGGCCATTACCGCCCCGAAATACTCCTCTGATGTCACCACCTCGACGTCCATGATCGGCTGGAGCAGCACAGGAGCCGCGGACGCCATGGCATCGTAGAAAGCAACGCGCGCCGCGTTTTCGAACGCCACCTCCGAGCTTTCCGTTTTACGCAGCTCCACCTCCAGGAAAGTGACTTTCCAGTCAATGACGGCGTATCCGCCCAGAATCCCACTCTGCGCGGCATCCTGGACTCCGGTCTCCATCGCCTGGGTGAACTCGGGGGGAACCGTCCCGGCAGGTAACTCGCTGGCAATCTCGAAACTTGCACGATCCGCCACGTGGGGGCGGTGTTCGAGCCGGAGCCTAACCATAGCATAGTGACTACGTCCACCAAGCTGCCGGTTGAACCGTGCCTCACCCTCGGCCATCTTTCTGACCGTCTCACGATACGAAACCCGGGGCTTACCCACGGCGGCCTCGACGTTCATCTCGGCCCGGAGCCGCTGAACCATCACCTCCAGGTGCAGCTCACCCATTCCAGAAATCAGCGTCTGTCCGGTCTCCAGGTTGGCGGTGACTGTGAGAGTAGGGTCCTGACGCTCCAACGCCGCCAAAGCCTGCAGCAGCTTGTCCCGATCCTTCGAGGACTTCGGCTCGACGGAGACGCTGATCACCGTCTGGGGAAACTTGATCGATTCGAGCAGAACGGGACGACGCTGATCGCAGAGAGTATGCCCGGTCAGAGCACTCTTGGGACCTACGACCGCGACAATATCGCCGGCCTGCGCCCGATCGACCGGCTCCCGCCTCTTGGCAAACATGCGCAGGATCCGGGTAATGTTCTCCTTTTCGCCGGTAACGGCGTTGAGCAGACGCATGTTCGGCTTGAGCGTGCCCGAGTAAACCCGGACAAAATGCAGGTCAACCGGCTTCTCGGCCATCACCTTGAACACGAGGACCGCCAGCGGCCCATTCGGATCGCTGGCAAGCTCATACGCGACACCTTCGCGTCTGGCGTCGTGCGCGGTTACGGGGGGAATGTCGAGTGGGCTCGGAAGGTAATCGCAAACCGCGTCGAGCATCCGCTGGACGCCGACGTACCTCAGAGCGCTCCCGCAAAGAACCGGAACCAGTTCTCGTCGAATCGTCGCGTCTCGGACAGCCTTGCGAATCTGCGCCGGTTTGATGGACTCGTCGGAGAGATACCGCTCCATCAGGGTATCCGACGTTTCGGCCAGCGTCTCGATAAGCTCCCGGCGTTTCTGATCGACTGAATCCGTCAACTCGTCCGGGATCTGGTCGACCTCGTACGACACACCGAGATCGTCCCGTTTGTAGTAGACCGTTTTCATCTCGACCAGATCGACCAACCCCACGAAATCCGCACCGGCCCCGACGGGAACCTGAAGGACGAGCGGGTTTGCACCGAACCGCTTGCGAATCGAGTCGATGGCGGCCTCGAAATCCGCCCCGAGACGATCCATCTTGTTGATGAAACAGATTCGTGGTACCCCGTACTTGTCAGCCTGACGCCAGACGGTCTCTGATTGGGCCTCTACTCCCTCCTTGGCGTCGAAGACCGCCACCATCCCGTCGAGGACGCGAAGCGACCGTTCGACTTCGGCAGTAAAGTCTACGTGTCCGGGGGTGTCGATGAGGTTGATGGTCTGCCCGCGCCACGGGCAGCTCACGGCGGCGGAGTAGATGGTGATACCCCGCTTCTGTTCCTGCTCGTCGAAGTCCGTGACCGTCGTGCCATCGTCGACCTCACCCATACGGTGGGTTCGCCCGGTGTAGTACAGGATGCGCTCGGTTGTTGTGGTCTTTCCGGCGTCGATGTGTGCGGCGATGCCGATGTTGCGGACGGTTGTAAGATCCGACGTCATACCGCGCCCACCACTTCGCCCCTCTGCCTAGCGGGGACACCGTCCCCATCTGCACAACGAGCCCACCCCGGAAAAGGGTGGGCTCACTACCGAGAGCCGCGAGATTCGGGATTACCGCCAGGCAAAGTGGGCAAATGCCTTGTTCGCCTCGGCCATCCTATGAATGTTCGTGCGTGTCGTGATCGCGGTACCCTCGCCGTTGTAGGCGTCGACGATCTCGCCGGCGAGGGCTTCGCACAGCCGCCGGCCTTTCTTGGCCCGCACCGCAACACGCATCCAGCGAATCGCCAGAGACTGCTGCCGCCGTCGGTTTACAGGCATCGGGACCTGGTAGTTACTACCACCGACGCGGCGCGAGCGCACCTCCACGTTCGGCTTGCAGTTGTTGATCGCCTGTTCGAACACTTCGCCCGGGGGCACGTCCTTGATCCGCTTGGCCACTATTTCCATGGCGTCGTTAAACGCGCGGGTGGCCGTACTCTTCTTGCCGTCAAGCATCATGCAATTGACAAACTTCGAGACGAGCAGGCTATTGAATCGCGAATCAGGCTTCAATTGAGCCGTGGACTGTGTGAACCTCTTGTATGCCATGTCGTTTGTCTTCCCGAAACCCATTCACCGGCCGATTCCGACCGCTGGAGTCTCCGAACCCCCTTTATAGCCTCATCCGCCGTGGAACAGCCGTCGTCTCCCAACCCTGAATCCGCGGAGCGAGACCACCATGGTCACGGCCAGCAGCAGCTCCACCACCGCCTTGCCCGCAAAGGGCACCAAACCCGTCGTTACCGCAAACCAGAGATCACCGCCGCCTGGACCGATCAACCTCGCAAGAACGAGGCGCCAAGCGATCCCCAGTGCAAAAACCACCACCACCCCGGCCGCACCCGCCAGCAAAAGCCGGATGACCCGACCTCTTCCTTCGCCTTTCAGAGCGGCTACCAACCAGGCACAAAGCACGAATCCTACGAGATACCCGGCCGTCGGCCCCAACAATCCCGCCGGCGATGCAAACACCGGCAAGCCCGCTGCACCACAAGCCAGGTAAGTGAGTGTCGCCGCAGCCGCACGTCGGGGTGTCAGGGCAAACCCCGTCAGGAGAACGGCGAGAACCTGGAGCGTCATGGGCACGTCAGTCCCGTAGACAGGCACGCGCACAAACGCCGCGAGCGTGATCAGCAGGCAACATGCAAGAATGCTCAACGGCGGAGCGACAACTCGCCACCCCTCGCGCAGGTTCCTGCCTGCAACCGGGACCGCCATTTCGAACTCGCTCGGATTCATTCGCACTATCTCTGACGGACGCGGCCTATCCCGCCGGCCCGCAGGTATCGTCCCTACTTTCGCCGTTTGACGCCGTACTTGCTGCGGCTGCGATTGCGGGGCCGGCCTTCCTTGTCCCCCTCCACACCGGATGCATCCAAGGCACCACGGATAACATGGTATCGCACACCTGGCAGATCACGAACACGACCACCTCGAACGAGAACGATCGAGTGTTCCTGCAGGTTGTGATCGATGCCGGGGATGTACGCGGTCACTTCCTTGCCGTTGGTGAGCCGCACCCTCGCAACCTTCCGGAGAGCGGAGTTGGGCTTCTTGGGGGTCTGCGTCTTGACAATCAGGCAGACCGCGCGACGCTGAGGGCAGCGGTCGAGGTCGCGTACTTTGGACTTCTTTATAACCTTACTGCGTCCCTCACGCACCAGTTGATTGATCGTTGGCATCGTCTACCTCAAAGTATTGAAATCCGTCCAGCGCCGGATTCGTCTCGCACCACTCCAACACCTACTCAGCCGGTTCGGTCGGTTCGACCGGCTCCTCGAGCCCAACCACGCCGACCGCAGGCTGTACCTCCTGCTCGCTGCTCGAGAACGGCGACGGTAGCGAACCGGAGAGGTTCGCGGCACCGACCGTCTGCACCTCCGATGACCCGAAACCGCCGAAGCCGGTTATACCGAATGCCAACTCGGCGGGTGTATCACTGGGAAGCACGATCGGCTCGCCAACCTGCTTGACCCGGAAACGCTGGTACTTCTTGAAACCCGTACCCGCCGGGATCAAGTGCCCCAGTATGACGTTTTCCTTGAGTCCCTGCAACTTGTCAATGTGCCCGCCCAGCGCCGCCTCCGTAAGAACCTTCGTCGTCTCCTGGAATGAGGCCGACGAAATGAACGAATCACTCGACAGGCTGGCCTTGGTAATACCAAGCAGGAGTGTAGTCGCCGACGCCGGCTTGGGGCGCTTGCCCTTGGCCGGCTCACCGCCGCGCTCATCCGACTCTTCGTTGATCGTCCGGAGTTCCGCCTTCAGGACGGTCGAACCCACAGCGAGCTTCGTGTCGCCCGGGTTGCTGATCACCACACTCTTGGCCAGCCGCTCGTTCTCGGCACGGAACCGGAACTTGTCCACCATCTCACTCGGCAGGAAGCTCGAATCGCCTGGCTGCTCGACGTTCACCTTCCGCAACATCTGGCCAATGATGATCTCGAGGTGCTTGTCGTTGATGGTCACATTCTGGCTGCGGTAGACCGCCTGCACCTCGGAAAGAAGATACTGCTGGAGGGCCTCCTCACCCTTGATTCGAAGGATATCATGCGGAATCAGCGGTCCGTCGATGAGCGGGTCGCCCGCCTGGACGGTGTCACCGGCGTGCACGAACAGGTGCTTGTCGTGCGGCACGTGGTGCTCCTTCTCCATTCCGCTCTCACTCCGCACGATGATGGTCATCTTCCCCCGCCGCTTGTCGGCACGGATCTCGACCTGTCCGGAGATTTCGGCCATGACGGCCGGCTCCTTCGGACGACGAGCTTCGAAGATCTCCGTCACCCGAGGCAAACCGCCCGTGATGTCTTGCGTACCGCCCATGGCACGGGGCTGTCGAGCGAGCAGCATACCCGGAAGAATTTCCTGCCCTTCTTCGACCTCGATTCGCGCCTTGGCCGGCAGGTAGTGATAATCCAGGACGTTACCTTCCTTGTCCTCGATCACGATCTGCGGATGCTTCTCGCCTTTGTGCTCGATCACCACGAACTTCGTACTGCCGCCCTCGTGCTCGAGCCGCACTGTTTCACCGTCGGCCACGTCCTGGAACCGCACGAAGCCGGCGACCTCGGCGAGGATCGGAGTCAGGTGCGGATCCCACTCGCAGAGCGCGTCTCCGCGGTTGACATTCTGGCCGTCCTTGACCTGCAGAACGGCGCCGTAAGGTACCTTGTCGCGTGAGAGCTCCCGCCCCTTCTCGTCCAGAACGAGAACCTCGCCGTTCCGCTTGAGGGCAACCGTTCGTGCCTTACCACCGGGCACTGGAACCGTTACCGGGGTAAGATCGAGGTAGTGAACCTTACCTTCCTGGGAAGCTACCAGCGTATCCTCCAGAGCCGCCTTCTGGGCGACCCCACCCGTGTGGAACGTACGCATCGTGAGCTGTGTCCCCGGCTCGCCGATGGACTGCGCCGCGATGATCCCGACCGCCATTCCTTCCTCGACGAGCCGATCGGCCGACAGATCCAGGCCGTAACAGTTGGCACAGACGCCGATCGGGCTATCACATGTCAACGGGCTACGAACACGAATCTTGTCGAGACCGAGCTCCTCGATCTTGTCGGAGATCTCCTTTTTGATCACCTGATTCTCGGCCACGATCAGCTGGTCGGTGATGGGATTCCGGATACCGTCGCGGGCCACACGGCCGATGATCGACTCACGCAGCGGGATGTCGACCTCCTCGCCTTTGTAGATTGCGCTCTTGGTGATTCCGTTGATCGTACCGCATTCAGGCAAATTGACGATAACGTTCTGGGCAACATCCGCGAGTTTCCGCGTCAGATACCCGGAGTCTGCGGTCTTCAGCGCCGTATCCGCCAACCCCTTGCGGGCACCGTGCGTGGAGCTGAAGTACTCGAGCACGGAGAGCCCCTCTCGGAAGTTCGACTTGATCGGCGTTTCGATGATCTCGCCGGACGGCTTGGCCATCAGCGCCCTCATGCCCGCCAGCTGCCGGATCTGATCGACGCTACCTCGCGCGCCGGACTGAGTCATCAGATAGATCGGATTCAAATAGGGCTTGGCATCCGGATCGCCCGGGGAGCGGTAATTGTCCTTATCATCCCGGTAGTCCGCCCGCAGCTCGGCGATCATGGCCTGAGTCACCATCTCGCGTGCATGGATCCATATGTCGATCACCTGATTGAAGCGTTCCAGTCTAGTGAGCGTTCCCTCGCTGAAGGCCTTCTCTATCCCATCGACACGTTTTTGCGCCGCGTCGATGATCTCCGTCTTGGCCCGCGGAATCCGCATGTCCGTCACACCGAACGACAAGCCCGCCAGCGTACTGTGTCGGAAGCCGAGGTCCTTGATCCGATCCAGCAGGTCGATGACCGATGCCCGCCCGAGCTGATCGTGGCAATCATCGATCACGCGAACCAATCCCCTCTGTGACAGCGGGCAGTTGTAGAATGGGACTTCGGGCGGCAACTCGTCGTTGAAGATGATGCGCCCCACCGTCGTGAGAATCCGGCGGTTTTTCGGGGTAGGCTCGGCTTCGCCCTTGGGATCGTTGACGATACGATCACGCTTGGTGCGCACCCATATCCAATCGTGCGTGCTGATGCGCCGATGGTCCCAGGCGAAAAGAGCCTCGACACCGTCAACGAAACGCGGTGCCTCTCGAGGATCGATCTTCTCACTGACGTGGTCCGTCGTGAGATAGAAGATCCCCATGACCATGTCCTGAGTGGGCGACATGATCGGGGCGCCGTTCGACGGACCGAAGATGTTGTTCGTCGACATGATCAGCACGTGCGACTCTACCAGAGCCTCGATGGACAGAGGAAGGTGAACGGCCATCTGATCGCCGTCGAAGTCCGCGTTGAATCCCCGGCAAACGAGCGGGTGGATCTTGATGGCGTTGCCCTCGACCAGGACAGGCTCGAACGCCTGGATACCCATACGGTGGAGCGTAGGCGCCCGGTTCAGCAGGACCGGGTGCTGATAAATCACTTCCTCCAGGATGTCCCAGATCGCCTGGTCCTGGCGCTCCAGCATCTTCTTTGCCGACTTGATGGTGTCCGCCAGCCCTCGATCCTTGAGCTTGCGGATGATGAACGGCTGGTACAACTCCAGCGCGATCTTCTTCGGCAAACCGCATTGATGAAGCTTCAGTTCCGGTCCGACCACGACCACCGATCGGGCGGAGTAGTCCACACGCTTGCCAAGCAGGTTCTCACGGAAGCGACCCTGCTTGCCCTTGATCATGTCGGTCATCGACTTGAGCGGGCGGTTGCTCGATCCGAGGACCGGGCGTCGGCATCGCCCGTTGTCGAACAGTGCGTCGACCGCCTGCTGGAGCATGCGCTTCTCGTTTTGGATGATGACTTCCGGCGCATTGAGGTCCACCAGTTTTTTCAGCCGGCCGTTTCTGTTGATGATCCGGCGATACAAGTCATTCAGATCGCTCGTGGCGAAGTTCCCGCTGTCCAGCAGCACGAGCGGGCGCAGGTCCGGCGGGATAACCGGGATCACGTCCAGCACCATCCACGAAGCCTCGTTCGGCGAGACCCGCAGCGCTTCGACGACCTTGAGCCGCTTGGAGAGGTCCTTCTCTCGCTGCTTGCTGCCCGTCTTTACCATGTCTTCGCGCAATTGCAGCGAGGTCTGCTCCAGGTCGAGCCGGTTGAGCAGTTCCTTGACCGCTTCGGCACCCATCATGGCGACAAACGAGTGGCCATACTGCTCCTGCGCAGAGCGGTACTCCTCCTCCGTGAGCAGTTGCTTTTCCTTCAAGGGTGTGTCGCCAGGATCCACGACCACGTAGTCCTGGAAGTACACGATCTTCTCCAGGCTGGCTGTCTTGATGTCCAGCAGCGCACCCAGCCGGGAGGGCATCGACTTGAAGAACCAGATGTGCACCACGGGCGCCGCGAGGTTGATGTGCCCCATGCGCTTGCGCCTCACGCGCGAGTGCGTCACCTTCACCCCGCAACGGTCGCAGATGATGCCCTTGTGCTTGGTCCCCTTGAACTTCCCGCAAGCGCACTCCCAGTCGCGCTCCGGACCGAAGATGCGCTCGCAGAACAGACCGTCCTTCTCCGGTCGGTACGTCCGGTAGTTGATCGTCTCCGGCTTTTTCACCTCGCCGAACGACCAGCTTCGGATATCGTTGGGCGAAGCCAACGCTATCTGGACGCAGCTGTAATCATTGACGCGATCGTAGATGTTATCCAGCATCGCGGTGAATTCCTCTGCGGACTAAAAGGTGATCCCAGTCAACACACCAAACCAACCTGTCGCGGACCAACCGTCGCGGGCGCGGTCCTCGCGCCGTCATCCCCGCTCACCCGCACCAACCGCCTGCGGCGGCATGGGCACGGGAACGTTCGACGGAAGCTCCATCAGAACGACACCCGCCACCTTGTGGAAACCGAGCTCCTCGCAGAAGTCCTCTTCGGTTCCGTAGGCCAGGGCGTCGATCCGTTCGACCCCGTACTCTCTCAACGACTCGATGACCAATCGCGCCATCTCGGCGGCGATGCCCGACGAGTCGTGCTCAATCCTCCCCTCCGTCCGCGTTATGCACGCCGGACCCTGGAAACCCGGATCCAACTTACACTCCGCCAGCCGACCCAACAGGCCGTCCGTGACCCCACGCGCGATCCCGATCAACTCGCCGTCTCGACGAGCCGTGACGAAGCAGAACGTGTTCTCCATCATCCGTTGCAGCTTCTTTGGGACACGCGTGGTCTCATGATGCTGACGCTGATAAAACGCCGCCAACTCCTCCGGGTCCGGCTTCACCTCGGTCTCATATACGATGCCATCAAACACGATCCGACCTCCTCTCGTCTTGCGACTCATACGGTCTCGGTCATCCCTGACATCGCCCGATTCGAGCCGGCGTCACCCCCGTGAGTGCCTAGCCGACTCGACGTTTTTCCAGCTGGATGTTCAGACAGAGCCCTCGGATCTCGTTGCACAGCACATCGAACGACACCGGCGTGCCGGCCTCGAGGGCGTTCTTGCCCTTCACCATGGTCTCGTAGATCTTCGTACGCCCCTCGACGTCGTCGCTCTTGACGGTCAACAACTCCTGCAGAACATACGCGGCACCGTACGCCTCCAACCCCCACACCTCCATCTCGCCGAAGCGCTGCCCGCCCGTTCGCGCCTTGCCGCCCAGCGGCTGTTGCGTGATCAGGCTGTAAGGACCGGTGGCACGCGCGTGGATCTTGTCATCGACGAGGTGGTGCAGCTTGAGCATGTAGATGTAGCCGACGGTCACGGGCTGGTCGAAGAACTCGCCCGTTCGCCCGTCGCGCAGCCGCACCTTTCCCCCCGGCGGAATCTCGGAAAAGCGCAAGTCGTCATCGGCAGCCGATGCAACAGCCTCTGCATCGCGGGCCCGCACTTTCGCACATTCGTTCGCCTCGGCCAGGGCCTCGTGGATCTCCTTCTCCGACGCCCCGTCGAACACGGGAGTAGCGGCCTGGAACCCGAGCATCTTCGCCGCCCAGCCGAGATGCGTCTCGAGAATCTGCCCCACGTTCATTCGTGACGGCACACCCAGCGGGTTGAGCAGGATGTCAAGGGGAGTCCCGTCTTCAAGGAACGGCATATCTTCCACAGGGGTGATGCGGGAGATGACGCCTTTGTTGCCGTGACGACCGGCCATCTTGTCCCCGATGGAGATCTGTCGCTTGGTGGCGACGTAGACCTTGACCATCTCGAGAACGCCGGAGGGTAGCTCGTCACCACGCTTCAACTGTGCGATCTTGCGGTCCCGCTCTTCCCGGATCTCCTCGACGCGCGGCCAAAACCGATCGGTGATCACCAGGGCCTCGTCTCGCTTCGAGGCGGGCTTCACCCACTTGAGATCGCGAGCCCTTATGTGGTCCGCGAAGATATCGACCTGCTCCAGGATGACTTCGTCGAGGTTGCTGTATCCGACTTTCTGGCGCGTGCTCGGGTCGATCATGGGTCCGTCCATGACCTCCTCGATCTCGGTGCACATCTGCTTGAAGCAGGCGATAATCTTGGCATCCTGCCCCGCGCGGTACTCGTCGACCTGAGCCTCGAGTTCACGCTTCTGTTCGTCGGTCATGTGGATGCGGCGACTGAACCGCTTGGCACCTATGACGATGCCCTGTTCGCCCGACGGCAACTCGAGTGAATCGTTCTTCACATCCTCCCCGGCCCGGCCGAAGATGGCGTGGAGAAGCTTCTCCTCGGGGCTCAGCTCACTCTTGGATTTCGGGCTGACCTTACCGACGAGAATGTCGCCCTGCTCCACGCGGGTACCGATGCAAACGATGCCGTTCTCGTCGAGGTTCGCCAGTGCCCGCTCGGAGACGTTCGGAATGTCGGCAGTGAACTCCTCACGTCCCAGCTTCGTCTCACGCACGTCTATATCGTACTCGTCGATATGAATGCTCGTGAGGGTATCGTCCCGCACCAGACGATCGGAGATAATAATCGCATCCTCGAAGTTGTGTCCGTCGAACGTCATGAAACCGGCCAGAAGATTCTTTCCCAGCGCAAGCTCGCCATCATAAGTCGCAGGACCATCGGCGATGATGCGTCCCTGCTTGACGCGTTGTCCGGGGTGAACCAGAGGCTTCTGGTTCATGCACGTCCGCTCGTTGAGACCGTGGAACTTGCGAAGGACGTATTCATCCGTGTCGTCAATGACGATCCGCTTCGCGTCAACGTAGGTGACCTTGCCGCTCGTGCGCGCCCTGACGACCATACCGCTGTTGGCGGCGACGTTGCGCTCCATGCCCGTCGCGACAAGCGGTGGCTCGACCTTCAGGAGTGGCACGGCTTGCCGCTGCATGTTGGAGCCCATCAGCGCGCGGTTGGCGTCATCGTGTTCGAGGAAGGGGATCAGGGCGGCCGAGACGCCGACCGTCTGCTTGGGCGAGATATCCACGTAGCTCACTTCGTTACTGGGAACCTGCCAAAGGTCACCGTGCCGGCGCACGATCACCGCCCCCTCACGCAGGCAATCCGTCCCCGGGTTCACCGCGTCCGGGGGCGCAAGAACCTCGCGCATCTCCTCGTCCGCGCGCAGATACGTCACTTCACCGAGCTTCCCACCCGCCTCCACCTTGCGGTAGGGGGTGATCAGGAAACCGAAGTCGTCCACGACGCTGTACAGACTCAGCGAAGCGATCAACCCGATGTTCGTGCCTTCCGGCGTCTCGATCGGGCAGATGCGCCCATAGTGGCTGATGTGCACGTCGCGCACCTCGAAACCGGCCCGCTTGCGGTTCAACCCGCCCGGACCCAGCGCCGAGAGACGTCGTTCGTGCGTCAGTTGCGAAAGGGGGTTCGTCTGATCGACAACCTGAGAGAGCTCCCCTCGACCGAAGAACAACTCGATCGCCGAACTGATCGACTTACTGTTGATCAGTTCCGCGACACGCCCGAGCTGGTCGGGGTCCTTCAAGCTCATGCGCTCCTGAACGGTCCGGCGCAGCTTGAGGAACCCCTTGCGCATCTCGTCGGCGCAAAGCTCGTCGAGCGTCCGAAGGCGACGGTTGCCCAGGTGGTCGATGTCGTCGACTGCGAAGGCCGACTCCCCCGTACGCAGCTTGAGCAGGTACTTGAGGCAGTGGATCATGTCCTCCGTCGTCAGGGTCATCGACCCTCCGTCCCGGCTGATCTCGAACTTGCGGTTCAGCCGGAACCGCCCCACTTTACCCAGGCGGTACCGGTTTTCATCGAAGAACTTCTCGGCAAAAAGCTTCTTGGCCTTCTCGAGCTGGGGCGGGTTACCCGGGCGGAGCCGCCCGTAGATCTTCAGAAGCGCCTCATCAGTCGAACAGCTCGAGTCCTCCGCAAGCGTGTTGAGCATCAACGGGTCCGCCACCCGGCTGATCACGCGCAGGTTCTTGATCGGCAGCGCGCCGATGCGGTCAACCGCGTCACCAATCTGGCAACCCGCGCGGACCAAAACCTCATCGGCCTCCTCTTCGACAACGGCGGATACGACGTACATCTCGGGTTTGAGCTGGGACGTCTTCACCGTCTTCGTCTTGAAGAACTTCTCGACCAGCGCCTCGTCAGTCGAATAGCGCTCGTCCATCGCGCGGAGGAACATGGTCGCGGGCAGTTTGCTCGACTGGTCGATCCGAACGACCAGCACGTCCTTCTTCGTCACCTCGATCTCGATCCAGCTTCCCCGCTCGGGAATGATGCGGCAGGAATGCAGCGCACGGTCGCCCTCGGCCTGTGTCTTGATGAAGTCCACACCGGGCGATCGATGGAGCTGGGAAACGATGACGCGCTCGGCACCGTTGATGATGAATTCTCCGCCGCCAATCATGATCGGCATGTCACCGAGGTAGATCAGATCCTCCTGAATCTCGTCGCTGTCCTTGCGGATGAGGCGCAAACGGATCCGAAGCGGCATGCCGAACGTCAGACGCAGCTCGCGACACTCGTCAGGTGTATAGCGCGGCTTGCCCAACTCGTAGTTGATGTAATGAAGGGACAGGCTCCCGTCGTAGCTCTCGATCGGGAACATCTCCCGCAGCAACCCCTCGAGACCGCGCGGCTCCCGACCATCCGGCGCAGCCTCAGCCTGGAGATATCGAGCGTACGACTTGGTCTGAATCCCGATCAAGTCGGGGACAGGCATCCCGTCTCCGACCTTCGAGTAGTCACGTACCGGTAGAGGTGCACTCATGGAATTCGACCCCTCATTCTCGTGCTCCACCGCCGTGGGCGCACGTCACAAACCGGCTGCACTCCCGGACCCATGCCCGGGCAACGCCGGAACCTGCGACCTTGATACGCAACGGGACAAAGCATCTACCGACGAGGCATCCGGTGGACCGGCAGTCCCACATCACCGGTCGATCCCGCCCCGCGGAGGATAGGCTATCTCTGAGGATCACACACTTTCGCTTGCACGAAGTTCGAGCGCCCTTGACCCGAACGGACCACATAGTGGACCGCCGGGACGGAAGGCACACATACATCACGGGGGCCTACTGTATCGTTACAGCGCCACCCGCCTCTTCGATCTCGATCTTGACCTTCTCGGCCTCTTCCTTGGTCAATCCTTCCTTCAGGGTCTTCGGACAGGACTCGACAAGGTCCTTGGCTTCTTTCAGGCCCAGGCTGGTCATCGAACGCACAACCTTGATAACCTGGATCTTTTTGTCGCCGAAACCGGCCAGAATCACATCAAACGTCGTCTTCTCCTCGGCCTCGGCCACCGCTTCACCGCCGCCGGCAGCCATCATGACCGCGCCACCGGCAGGCTCGATGCCGTGCACCGTCTTGAGGCAGTCGACCAGCGACTGAGCATCCTTGACCGTCAGATTAACGAGCTTTTCGGCGAGTTCGGTGATCTCGGAACCGAATTCAACTGTGGGGGCTTCCGCCATGGTGTTCCCGTCTCCTATCCGAAACGTCAGATCGCCACACCGATAGGCGGCCCACCCGATGCAGGCCATTTCATCCGCAGGTGCGGACCAGTCGGTGTGCAGCGTCAATGACTATACCATTGTACTACTTCTCAGCGTTTCTGTCGATACCCTAAAGGTTCCGCGAGCATCACACACTTAGCCGCCCACGGATCCTCCCGTCAGAAACGTCTCTTGCTTTACTCGCTTCACTCTCACCGCAGTTTCGCCTCGACTCCTCCCCACACAAATGGGGTTTACAGCAGCACGAAACAAAGGAAACGCAGACTGTTCGCCCTCAGTTACCACATAGTTGGGCGCTGCGCATCGGGCGAATTCAGGCGGCCTTGTCAATGATCGTCTCGAGGCAACCGGCTATCTTCGATTGTGGTGAGGTCAGGCATCCGGCCAGCGCCCGGCCTGGCGAGGCAATCAGGGATGCCAAGTCACCTATCAACTCGAGGCGGCTCTTCATCTTGGACAGCTCGACGACGGTCAGAAGCTCCGGTTCGCCATCGACGATCGCCTGTTTGAGATCGAGATGTTCGAACTCCTTTGTGGCCTCGACCAGAACCTTCGCCGCGTCAATCAGCGATTCCGAGGAGACAACCAGAGCGCAGGGCCCTTCGAGAGCCTCCCCGATAGGCTCGAGTAGTCCGCCTTTGAATGCCCGCTGTGCCAGACTGTTCTTTACCACTTGAACACGGGCGGACTTCTCACGCAGCAGTCTCCGGAGTTCCTCCTGCTCCTGGACATTCATCCCCGTCAGATCGACCACGCACACGCCGTCCGTTCCGGCGTACCTTTCCTTCAGTTCCGCAGTCACCATCGCCTTGACGGGTTTACTCATCGATGAACCTCTTTCCTTTGTACGCTTCGCATTCGCACTGCCGAAACCGGCCTGCCAAAGCCCTACTAGCTCGTCTCTATCGTCACGGACGGCGTTCGCGTCGCCGAAAGGCAGATCCGTTTGACATACTGTCCCTTGGCGGCGGCGGGCTTCATTTTTACCATATGGTCTATGACAGCCTGAATGTTCTCGTTCAAATCCTCGTTCGAGAAGCTGATCTTACCCACGGGAAGATGGATGTTGCCGCCGCTGTCGTTACGAAACTCGATACGACCGGCAGAAAACTCCTCAACCGCCGTTGCGACGTCCGGCGTCACCGTCCCCGCCTTGGGCGTGGGCATCTTCCCCTGGGGGCCTAGCAGCCGGCCCAGCTTACCGACCTTCCCCATCATCGACGGGTGAGCAATGGCCACGTCGAAATCGAGCCATCCACCCTGGATTTTCTCGACAAGGTCCGCGGCACCGGCCTCGATCGCCCCCGCCTCCTTGGCGGCATCGGCCACCGGACCCTCACAGAACGCGATCACCCGGCGAGCTTTCCCTATCCCCTTCGGGAGCGAGATCGCGCCACGGAGCATTTGATCTGCCTGTCGCGGGTCGATCCCCAAATGGAGCACGATCTCCACGGTCTGATCGACGCTCTTGCGCTTCTTGCCGTTCTTGTAGCTGCGGTCAGCAGTGACCCCAGCCATTTCCTTGATCTGCGCAATACCATCCTCGATCGAGACCGGATTGCCCCGATCGCCTCCCACCTTCAGCTGCTTACGGTAGCGGACGCTTTCATACCCCATCGGCTTTATCCAAACGCCCGGAGGTTCCGGGCGCCCATATCAGTCCACAATGTCAATCCCCATCGAACGCGCCGTTCCGGCCACAATCTCATCCGCGGCCTCGAGTGCGAACGCGTTCAAGTCGGGAAACTTCTTCTCGGCGATCGATCTGAGCTGTTCCTTCGTGATCGTCCCGACTTTCTCCTTGTTCGGGACACCACTGCCCTTGGCGACCTGAGCGGCCTCCTTGATAAGCACGGAGGCCGGCGGGCTCTTCACGACGTAATCGAAGGATCGATCGGCGTAGACGCTGATCACCACCGAAACCGGCATGCCGTTAAGCGCGGCAGTTGCCGCGTTGAACTGCTGCACGAACTGACCGATATTGACGCCGTGCTGACCCAACGCCGGACCGATGGGCGGAGCGGGAGTCGCCTGCCCACCCGGAGCCTGCAGTTTGATCGTCGCGGTGAGTTCCTTCTTTCGTGCCTTGGCCACCGTACCTCTTCGCTCTCTGTGTTAGAGCCAATCGCGGCGAATTTCGTTCCGTCCGAGGGACCGGATCGTCGCCGCTGCTACTCCACCTTTTCCAACTGCCAGTAACCCACCTCGACGGGAGTCATACGACCGAAGATGGAGACGATAACGTTCACCATACCGCGTCGCTCGTCAACCGACTCCACCTCGCCTTCGTAACTCTCGAAGGCACCATCCGTGATCTTGACCTGATCGCCTTTCCCGATGTTCAACCCGGAAAGCCCGGGGTCCTCATCCGCCTTCTCCGAGGCGGCAAGCATCTGTACGACGTCATGCTCCGGCATACTCGTGGGCTTGCCGTCCGATCCGATGAAATCGCCGACGCCGGAGGTCTCCTTGATCAGGAACCACACGTTCTCCGCAACGGAGCCGTCCTCCTCGCAGGCCATTTCAACAAACACATAGCCGGGGTAGAGCTTCCGCTCCAACACCCGAAGCACACCGCCACGCATGCGCTTCTCTTTGAGGGTCGGAACGAGAATCCGTCCAATCCGATCCTCCAGCCCCTCGATCTTGACTTTACGCTCCAGAGCCTCGCAAACCTGCTCTTCCTTGTTCGAGGCCACACGGAGAACATACCACTTCATGCCCGGCATGGTAGCCGGTGCAGATGTCGGCGCATCCGAAGATGTCGAATCCGAATCCGTCATGTCTTCAGCACATCGATCCAGCTGAAGAAGCGCTGGAAGAGCACATCCACGACAAACAACAAAGCCGCCATAAGAACCGTGAAGAGGATGACCACCTTGGTCGATCCGATCACCTCGTTCTTGGTCGCCCAGCTCACCTTCTTCATCTCGCCTTCCGTGGCGATCATGAAGTCGCTGCTCTTGCGGCTCACGTACGAGACCCGCCATGCCAGGGCACCCAGCACAACGGCGAACAGGATGGCGATACCGGGCGTGATCAGAAGCTGCCACGCCTCGTCACCCTGATAACCCGTCAGGCGGTCGTTGACGAACTTCCCACCCCAGACGATCAGCACAGCCAGTCCCACAAACGTCCCGGTACGGGTCGCCTTTCCCTGGTCGGGCTTGTACTGGCTCAGAAAACCGCCGCCGGGCTTACCGCTGGGAGGCCGCGGCTGTCCCGGACCACTTCCACCCTCGTTATGCCCGGACATCGCATGCCTCTTGTCGGGTGCAGCAGTCGTGGTCATCCATCTCACCCATTGTTTTCGAAGAACCCCGGAGTCCACCATCCACAAGGCGATCCAGGATCTTCGCACCGCCCACAACCTGTAGCATTCACGACAGGAGCGGAGGGACTTGAACCCCCAACCGCCGGTTTTGGAAACCGGTGCTCTGCCAATTGAGCTACGCTCCTTTGCGGACTTTGCCCGCCACCGGCGGTTAAACCCTATTTCCTCTTGATCTTATGGGCTGAATGTTTGCGCTCGCGCTTGCAGAACTTGCGCAATTCGAGCTTCGGCACACCGCCCATTACGTTGACACTCGTACGGTAGTTGAGGTCGCCGCACTCCTTGCATTGGAGCCAGACGTACTCGCGTTTTGCCGCTTTCGCCATTTCCGATCACATCCACTCTTAAAAAGCGGTATACGAATCGCCGGACTACTCGAGAACCTTTGCGACGACACCGGACCCGACCGTACGACCGCCTTCACGCACCGCAAACCGCAGGCCCTGCTCCATGGCCACCGTCTTGCCGAGCTCGATCTCCATCGAGATGTTGTCGCCCGGCATGCACATCTCGGCACCCATCAGCTTGAGCCCGCCGGTCACGTCGGTAGTCCGGAAGTAGAACTGGGGCCTGTATCCGTTAAAGAACGGCGTGTGCCGCCCGCCCTCCTCCTTGGTCAACACGTACACCTGGCTTTCGAACTTCGTGTGAGGCGTAATCGATCCGGGGGCGGCCAGAACCTGCCCGCGCTCGACCTCGTCTTTCTTGGTACCACGCATCAGACAACCGACGTTGTCACCGGCCTCACCGGAATTGAGCGTCTTGTTGAACATTTCGACGCCCGTCACTATCGTCTTCTGGGTGTCCATCAGGCCGACGATCTCCACTTCGTCGCCGACTTTGACCCTGCCACGCTCGATTCGCCCGGTGGCGACCGTGCCGCGACCCTTGATGCTGAAGACGTCCTCGACAGACATCAGGAACGGCAGGTCCGCATCCCGTTCCGGCACGGGGATGTACTCGTCCAGAGCATCCATCAGCTCGACAATGCTCTTGGTCTTCTCCGGATCGTCCGGGTCTCCCAGCGCAAGCGAGGCCGATCCGCGAATAACCGGAATGTCGTCACCCGGGAAATCGTACTTGCTCATCAGCTCCCGGACTTCCATGTCGACCAGGTCGAGCAGCTCGGGATCATCAACAAGATCCACCTTGTTGAGGTAGACAATCAGGAAAGGCACGTTCACCTGGCGAGCGAGCAGGATGTGCTCACGAGTCTGAGGCATCGGGCCGTCAGCGGCCGACACCACCAGGATCGCACCATCCATTTGCGCAGCGCCGGTGATCATGTTCTTGACGTAGTCGGCGTGCCCCGGGCAGTCGATGTGAGCGTAGTGGCGCTTCTCCGTTTCATATTCCACGTGCGACGTCGCAATCGTCAGAATCTTCGTAGCGTCGCGCCGACCCTGTTTCTCCGACGCCTTGGCCACCTCGTCATATGACTTGAACTTCGCCAAGTTCTTGCGCGCCTGCACCGCCGTCATGGCCGCCGTCAACGTCGTCTTGCCGTGATCGACGTGCCCGATCGTTCCGACATTGAGATGCGGTTTCGTTCTTTCAAAAGTTTCCTTGGCCATCCAACTTGTACCTCCACTCGCTCGAGGCTGACAACCCTCAATCGAACCTTTGACGTTAGTCTGCCGGAACCACCGGCGCCGAACGCTCCGTGTCTAAAGGAACGTCCAATCTGCTATGCGATCCCATCAATGCCTGGCCGACGGCGCCAGAGGCAAGGGTGTATCACCTTTGCCATCCCTGGTTACGATGCCAATAAGCTGCTGACGGGACTCGAACCCGTGACCTCGTCCTTACCAAGGACGCGCTCTACCAACTGAGCTACAGCAGCAACGTCCGACGATGATGTCCGAGCACCAGATCGCGCACACCAACTACTGTCGCCACCTCGGCTGCGCGGCCCTCCATAAGTTCGCGCCTCGCTGCGAGGTCCGGGATCGCGCCGGCCGACCCGGGCCCAACCCGCGCAGCCGGCTCGCAGTCTGGATGAATCTCCACCCAGAGCCGCGCGAGTATAAGAAATCGTTGCACCCTGTCAAATGCAAAAAAGCAACGTAACAGCCGCCAAACCGATGCATGGCAGGAAAAACAAGCCACACTACATATATTTACACGACACTGAATTACTCACTACCGAAGAAACTCCTCCCAAATGGTCACCCTTAACACACATGGAAGCCCCGGACTAGGCAGGTGACAACCAGGTGTAGCACATTCGTCCAATGACGCGAGATCAGGCCGGATGGTCCCTTGCCCTGTTGTGGGACAATCCTCAGCCGGGGCGCCAAGATACAGGACAGGAAGCTTCCCTTTCGGACAGTTATCTCGGATCATGCACGTATGACTCGAGACGAGGAATTCCGGCACTCCGATGGGTCGGTCGCGCGGA
This sequence comes from Planctomycetota bacterium, assembly GCA_030622435.1. Taxonomy (GTDB): domain Bacteria; phylum Planctomycetota; class Phycisphaerae; order UBA1845; family UBA1845. Next base: position 4,381 of record JAUXGE010000002.1, on the reverse strand, counting down.
TCACGTGGTTCTCCATGCTGGTCCTGGCCTTGATTCTGGGCGCCTATCTGCGGCTCGAAGGTCTGGGCGATCGGTCGCTGTGGCGGGATGAACTCTGCACGTGGCAGGTGTCCCGGATGGATCTGTCCGAGTCCATGCGTTGGGGACCCGAACTCACCAAGCCGCCCCTGTACCAGCTTGCCTTGCGTGCGTTAACGCGCGACCCGCACCCATCTGAAGCGATGCTCCGGTTCCCCGCGGCCGCCTGCGGCATACTGGTCGTGGCGGCGGGCTGGTGGCTCGGAAACCTGGGCGGCGGCCGCCTTGTCGGAGCGGCCATGGCCTTGTTGTGCGCCTGCAACGGGCTCCACATCTACTACAGCCAGGAGGCCAGACCCTACAGTATGCTCCTTCTCGGCTGTGCCCTAGCGACAGGGTTCTGGTATCACCTGGTGGTTGACGGTCGATGGCGGTTCTTCGTGGCGTATGTGATCGTCGCGGTCTTGACCCTGCACGCCCATTACCTGGCGGGGCTCACTTTCGCCGGTCATGCGGCGTGGTGGGTGATTGTCGCGTGGATCAACCCGACGGGAGGGCGAAAACGGTGGCTTCGACCCTTCGGCGCGATTGTGGCCACCGGCGTCCTGTGCATCCCGATTGCAGCCAGGTATCTCTACTACCGCTCCTCCATGTTCCAGGGCTTGAGCTGGATCGATCCGCCCACCTGGCGCGGAACACTCGAGGTGCTGGGTCGCCTGACTTTCGGTTGGGAATGGATCTTCGTCGCACTCATCCCGGCCACAGCGCTTTGGGTCGCAGGCATTTTCAAGGTGTCACATCCCAAAAGATGGCGTTCCGGCGGACCGTTGTTCTCCGGGCGATGCGACCTTTGTGGACTACTTCTGGCGTCGTTCGTGTGCGGGTGGTTCGGGCTGTTGGTGATCTCGTGGATAACCCATCCGGCCATGATCGCCCGGTACGCCCTGCCCGCCGGTGTACCGGCCATATTGATCCCGCTGATAATGGCGCACCGATTGGACCGACGTGCCCCCGTTGTTCTCATGTTGGTGTTCGTGTTGGCCACGGCCCCGGACTGGATCTCGCGGGGATACGCGGCGCAGAACCCGCCCCAGTGGCGTAACGACCCGGGGCTACGCGAGCTGGCGGCGTATTTGCAGGAGAACGTCAATCCTCAGACCGAGGCTGCCGTCCTCACACTCGACGCGACGATCTATCCCGAATGGGAGGACTCGGAGCGTCTGGTCTTCGACTACTACCCTATCGAGGGCATCCCGATCGAGGAGCTGCGCCTGGCAACCGACAACTTCACGGCCGAGAACGACGTTCTGAAAGACCCGCGCGGCTTGTATCTGATCGTGCTCTGGGCCGACGAGATGCGAATCGTGGAGGCCGCCGAGCGAAAAATTGTCTCGTTCGAGATCGAAGGCAGTTCCTACGACCGACTGCTCTTCACACCCTACCGGCTGGTTCACGTCGCTCCGTTGCCGTAACAGCAACCCGTCACGAGTGCGGTGGAGTTGCCTCGCCACGGCCCGGCCCGTCGGTCGTCTCCTGGTCGAGCCACTGACGGGCCCGTTGCAGGACTGTCTCGGGGTAGCCTTCCCGGGCAAGGATTTGCAGTGCGTTGCGCGTCTCGGCCGGACCTTCACGAAGCCGGTAATCGAACGTCAGGCCGTCCGCACCGAGGTCCTCACGAAAGTGGAGGTTGGCCGCCGCGTCGTGGCGATCAGCGAGCGCAGATAGCGCCATTTCGTGCGTAGCGATCAGGAAGAAGTGCCCCGTGCCAAGCAGATGCTCGACTAGCGCGACGCCGGCGGCGACCTGGTCCGTCGTGTTCGTGCCACGGAACGGCTCATCCACCAATCCCAGAACGGTCCCACCGGTCTCGTGCGGGCGGACCATTCGGCGCAGATGCCGCACCTCCGCCAGAAAGTAGCTTTCGTTGCCGGCCAGATTGTCCGAAACACGCAGATCGGTCATCAGCCGCATTGGGGACAACCTCATGCGTTCGGCGAGCGCGACGGTCCCGATCTGGGCAAGCAGATTGTTGACACCGCACATCCGCAGGAGCGTGCTCTTGCCGGCCATGTTCGATCCGGTGATGATCCGCAGACGCCCGCGAGGGGTAAGATGCAGGCTGTTGGCTACGGCGCGGTCCTGCGGGATCAGCGGGTGTTTCCCGTTCGTGATCGACAACTCCTCGTGTTCCACAAGCACCGGGTAGCAGGTTTCGAAGCCGTCGCTGGACTCATAGGCGAAGCAGGCGAGCGAACACAGGGCCTCGACCTCGGCCAACGCGGAGAACCCCGCCAGAAGCAGATCGCGATGCGGAACCGCCCGATTCAGGATAGCCGCCGTGACGTGGAGGTCATAGAACACGAGAAGATTGGAGAGCGTGTGGAACGCACCGCCGCTGTCCGCCCAGGGCAGCCGCTTGCACAGCGACGGCAACACGTCGGACGCTGTGATCCCCTCCAGATGCTCGCGCAACCGGCTCGACAACGCGTCATCCGGCAGATTCTCGACGGCGTGGTTTGCGGCCTGCAGGTACCCCTTCGCCGCGACGAACACGGTCTTGAAGGGGGTAAGGCATTCGCGGAGTTTCACCTGCAGGCTGCGGAGGATCATGCCGTTGAACGCCAGTAGCGCCAGCAGGACGTAGAGCCACCGTGGCGCTCCCCGACCCGCCTGGATCAACGCATAAAGCGCGACCGCGCAGGAAACCAGTGACCACCACCGAAGCCCCCAGACCCACATGGGTCGCGGAAGCGGAGCGGCCCGGCTGATTGCAGACGCCAGCGCATCGACGTAAACGTCGTGGCCGCGAAGGGCTGCGACACCGGCCATGATGCGGATCCGTTCGGGGGTGTTCTGTTCCAGCTGCTGCACGGCATGTTGCCGGGCCCGGATGTGCCCGACCGACACGCAGGGCCGGTCCAACATATCGCGCAGCCGCCTTGCTCCGGGCAGGGTCGATGTCCGATTCAGCAAGCCGAACACACCCACAGGTCCCGAATAGAGATCCAGATCCTCGCGTTCCTGGCCGGTCAACGTCCATACGGGCCCGTCGTCCACGACGGGCGCCAAGGCTGCGGTCGGGTCAGTGGCCGGCACAGGTCTTTCACCCGAGCGGACCAGCGTTATGTGCCCCCCACAGCGTTTCAGCGATTCCTTGACGATCAGCAGGGCGCGGTCGACTAGCTCCCGCCGTTCACGGCCGGCGCGGTGCCGACCCACTGTCCACGCAAAGGCACCAACGGACAGAGCAGCGACGACCGTCGCAGCCCACGGAGTATCGATCACGCGGTAACAGAGGTACGAGCCGGCGAAGAAGGTGATCAGTCTGGCCCAGGACCACAGCACCTCGACGCGCCGCCAGCGCAGTCGCTCAGCGTCCAGATCGACCTGATGCGCCAGGAGCCAGTCGTGTCTCTCGGTCTTCATTCGTTGTACCGGGACGGTTGCCGTCGCCCGGCGTGCCTATCGTCGAGACCGACCGGTGGGTACCGGCCCGCCTCGGCCCGCGACAAGGTTCCAGGGTCAGCCTACGGAGGCGCCGGCTCCTCGTTCCCCCTGTCGCCGAAGCCGGCGTGCTCGAGAATAGCAATCATCGCAACGACACATAGGCATTGGACGAGCAGGAACCAGGCAAAGGTCCAGCCTATGCGGGGAAGGACGATGGCGGGCAATCCCGTGGCGGCAGTCGCCAGGTAGATCGTCAGCACCGCCCCGCGCTTAGTCAGCCCGCGTTTGACCAGCCGATGTGAGAAATGCCTCCGATCGCCCCGGAACGGGCTTTCGCCCGCGCGTAGCCGGTGGATTACGACGCTGGTCACGTCGTAGAGCGGGACGGCCAGGACCACCAGCGGCACGATGACGCCCAGCGGCGTCAGGTTCTGAGCGGGGTCGTAGAACGTCGTGAGGATCGTCAGCACACTCATTAGGTAGCCGACCACGAGGCTCCCTGCGTCCCCCATGAAGATCGAGGCCGGAGCGAAGTTGAACGGAAGGAAGCCCAAGAGGGCTCCGACCACCACCCAAGCCATTACCGGGACGAAGATCTGACCGGCGTTCATGGACGCGATGGCAAAGATAGCGGCGGCAATGGCGGCCACCCCCGCGCTGAGCCCATCCATGTTGTCCAGGAAGTTGAAGGCATTGGTGATCAGGACGACCCACAGCACGGTCAACGCGATCGACAACGGCGCCGGGAGGATCTCGATCGCCCGGATTCCCATGGGCCAGGCCGTGAACAGGGCTACCGCGATCTGAGCCATGAGCTTCGGGACAGGCCCCAGCGCCCTGCGGTCGTCGATCAGACCCACCACGTGAAGAACGAGCGTTCCGCCCAGTATGGCCATCAGAACGGGGAGCTTCGAGG
>JAUXGE010000210.1 GCA_030622435.1 Planctomycetota bacterium | reverse complement strand
CTCCGTATCGCCGGCAGAAGGCGAATCGTCCGGTGAACCCCTTGTTACATCATCATCCATCGTCTACTCCTCGAACCACCGGGTGCATCCGCCAAGTCCCGCCGCAGGCAGGTGCGCCCATGTCCGCCATGTAAGTATCAGGAATGCGTGTTTGTCCGACAACATCATCGTGCTTCTTTCAAAGCTGACAAGGTAGTGGCACACAATGAGTCCGCGCCCGACCCGTTTCCTTCCCCTATCACCGCTGCATGATGGGAAGCTGATTATACGGCAACTGGAGGACGACCAGGGCAATCGCCGTGCCGTAGACCTCACCCACGCTGTCTCCCCACCAAGCCCCGTCTGGGCGTTGTATAGCCAACAAATAATCCCGCCGCTTGGGAAAGTATTCCTTCCAGAACGGATCGTCCGCCAGGTGCAGCGCCTGGGCGAAGTAGAAGTGGGCGTAGAAATCATGCCCACCCACCGCGCCCCGGGGCTTGATCAGCGGCTTGCAGTACTCCAGCGCACGCTCCGCTCGGGGATTCCGGTATTCGCCGGCGTTGTACCAACAGCAGACGGCGGCGGCCGTTATCGCCGGACGAGAGCCGCCCTGTCGCTGCTGCACCGCGTACCGGATCCCGCCGTCGCTGTTCTGCGACTCCGCGAGGTATTCCATAGCCGTATCTATGACGTTCTTCGGTACCGCCACACCGACGTTCCGGCAGGACCGCAAGGCCTGAACCTGAGTGACCGTGACGGAACCCTCGTCCCGGCTCGAACCCGGAGTGTAATACCAGCCGCCGAGAGGGCTCTGGGATCGCGCCGTGAGTTGGACGGCGTCTCGCAGTACACGGTGGATTTCCTCGGCCCGCTCCGGATCCTCAGTCATGCCGTACAACTGGCTGAGGAACAGCATGGAGAACCCGTGCCCGTACATGGCTCGACCCTCACGCTGCGGCGCCGCGATCAGACCCGTCGGGCGCGCCATGCTCAACAGATACCGCGCTGCACGATCGACGTGCGGGGCATATCGACCCTGCGTTGTCGTGTTCCCGTCCATCAGCATCGCAAGCCCGGCAAGGGCTGTCATGGCCACCGGATACGCGCCGTATCTCGATGGATTAGACCACGAACCCTGACGGTCCTGATGCCGGGCGAGATAGGCCAAGCCTCGTTCCACCGCCGCCTTCGTCTGGGGCGTGATTCCCTCCGGAAGACGATCTCGCGCAGGTTCCTGTCCCCGCAGTGAGGAGCCGGTTGCGAGAGTGAGAGCGATACAGAGCAATGCGCGAAACCATGGCAAGTTCTTCACGGCCGGGCGTGAACCAGTCCGGTCCGCTATCGTGATTTCCCGTGGGCACTGCACGCTCGTGCTTGTTGATGGTCGTCGGAGGGTGTGAAGTCCCTTGCCCGTGTCGTTAGTGGTCATCCGCTGTTCGCCCCTCGCTATCCGGCCGACGTCTCCTGCCGCCGACCCTTCATCGCGTCGTGTTTCAGTCGTTGGATTCCGGCCATCGCCCAACGGCTATAGCATACTACGAAAACCGGCATCAGTCGGACGATTCTCCGGAAACAGACTCCGAATCCAGTTCCAGGCGCAGTGCGTGAATCCCGGTATGGGTGCCGACGACGGCAACGGCGGAATCCCGGCCCCAGAAAATCTCGAAATCACCATTGAGCCCGACCCGGTTTTCCTCCGACGGCAGCCTCACCGAGGCTCCGGTGCTCTTGCCGGTACGGACATCGATTGTGGCCAACCTCGCATGCCGCTTCTCCCCGGAGAGTATCTGTCCAGGTCGAATGACCACCGGCAGTTGCCCGCCCACGACGCGAAGAGGACGGTCGATCCTCCGCAGCGGTGACAGATCTACTCGACGCCACAACTCCTCCCCCGTCGCAACGTCCAGTGCCGCCAGCACGAACTGGCGGGCTCCGGTCCCAAACGCATAGCCGTGCGCAACGAGGGTCCCGTCGATCAGTGTACCCCGGATGACGGCATGGACCGCCGATACTCGCCTGTTCAAGATGACTTCACCGCTTGCCGCATCTACAAGTCGTACGTCGCCACCCTGAAGTCCCACGGCAAGGTAACCGTCCTGTGGCTTGAAAAGGGAAGCGAGCGGTTTGTCCAGACCGAGTCGCCAGGCCTCCTCGCCGTTGGACGGATCAATCGCCAGCACGCTCTCCCCGCCGTCGATGACCGCCGGGCCGCATAAGAGTCCGCCCGCCTCAACCAGGTCGACCAGCCGGTCTTCCAGGTCCGGTTGATCGAACAGGACACGCCGCACCAGTCGTCCATCCGCGAGATCGAACAAATGAACCCGCTCGAAGACCCCATCGGCGGTGACAACACGATTTGCGAGAATCCGGACGTGTTCCACCGGTTCGTCCAGGAGGTCGCGTTCCCAAACCGTCGAGCCGTCAGACATACGGATCAGGGTCAGCCGATCTTCCGCAGGCATCGCGGCCAGGAACCCGTCACCCGCTGACATGGTGTTGGCACGCTGTATGGGATGAGCCGGGGGATCGCCGGAAACGAAAGGCCGAACCCAAAGGCGCCGTCCGGTTGCAAGGCCGATGGCGAACAGCCCCTCCCTCCCGGCGATCACTGCGGTTTGACCTTCGGCGACGGCCAGGCGCGGCGCGTTCTCACCCTCAGGCCAGATCATCAGAGGCTGGTCGATGAACCTTCCTGGAATTCGCAGCGACGTGCGCCAGAGAATTTCGCCCGTTTCAGCTTCGTAGCAAGCGATGGAATCGTCCAGATCGTGAAGCAGGACCCGGTTTCCAAGCAGGTTCGCTGATCGCTCATCGAACCGGACAACGCGAGCCACATCCGGATCGGGCAAGCGTGTCCGTGCGTCGCTCACTGGTAGCTCCGGAAATACGGACCAGAGAACTTCGTCTGAGAGTCTGACACGCAATTCAGTCGGACCCCTCGTCCGCCCTGCATATCCGAGGGATGTCAGCCTTGAACGGAATCCCTGAGCCCATTCTCCGACCAACGCACGATCCCGAGTCAACCTTGCCGGTTCCGTCGATTCACTGATGGGCTCCGAAGCCTCCAGATATTCTTCTTCGCCATCCGTAGTCGTTTCATTGTCGGCCGTTCGCTCGGACACGGCACCGTCACCTATCAGCTCCAAGTCTCCGAAGCGGTATTCCAACTCCTCGAGATCGCTCCAGACAGAGGGTGACAATCCCAGACCTGTGGTCGCGGCATCTACATGAAGCCTGCACAGATCCATGAGACACGTGGCGGTCAAAGCCGGTACGGCGTCTATACGTGCGCTTTGGCGCAACAGCATCTCGGCCTTGGCGTACTGACGATTGACGGCACGGTGCGACGCAAGTTCGTTCAGAGCCCACTGTCCCACCACCGCCGGAGTCCCGAGGTCGGCGATTGTATGGAGGATGGTACGTGCCGATCTGGACGTCACGTCGCTCGCCAACCCGTCAATCGTTCCTTCGGTCTGCAAGCGGGCATACTCGTGGAATGCGCTCCGCTGTTCGTCGGTAAGATCCAGATCGAAGTCGCGCAGTCGCCGGGTCACCCCGATCCGAGCTGTTTCCTCCACGTGCTCCCTCGTGAGGACCGTCTGGTCGCTGTCCGGTCCCACTCCCAACGCCCAGAGGCGTTGGCAGGCCTCTTCCACTCGACCCAATTCGTGTAACTCATCGGCGATGGCCAGTGTGCATCGCAATCGGTCCGAACCGCTGCGAGCAGCTCCGTACGCCTGCTCGAGAAGGGCAAGGACATCTCTGTCGCCACGACCGATCTCACCCGAACGACCCGCCATATCCAACAGCGCTTCCACGCGCACATGGGCAACTTGTCTGGCCAGACGTTCATCCATCGCCCATGCCGATGCAGGGAGGGCGTCAAGTATGTCGTAGGACTGCCGTGGACGATTCTGCAACAACTGCAACCATGCCAACCCGACAGCGGCCGTTGCATCTTGCGGATCGGCTTCGAGCCGGGCCGATGCGACCGGGTATGTCCTCGAAATGTCGGGAAACCTACGAACGTACGACGAGTTGATGTCGTACATCGCGCCGCCGAGGCACAGAATGTTGCCCAAAGGACCCCGAGTCGATGACAGCGATGCGAATGCCGTCTTCTCCCCCGTGCCCGCATGCAGCGCGTGAAGACCTTCCAGGGTCGGTACTTGAACGATCCCACCGGACAGCACCGCTCGGCCTGATGGCGCCGACTCGATCTCGACACTCCAAAGCCGCTGCCCGTCCGATAGTGACAGACATTCGACACTGCGACCGCCGAGCCAGACATGTTCGTCGTCGGCCGCAATGATGTACGAGGCCTCGTCCCGGCTCGATGACCATTCAAATCCCCCATCCGCCGCAGAAAACGCCAACAGGTCGTCATGTCCATTCGGAGTCAACAGCACCAGACCGCCGCTGACAACGGGCGGAGAAGGAAGCCATTCATCCTCCTCTTCCGCGTCTTCGTCACCACCTCCGCGCATCCCCCCGATCTGAACCGCCCACCTCACGCGGAAATCCCGTGCCTCGATAGCGAAAAGCAGACCTCGACCCGATGGAATGAAGACGACGTCATCGATGCAGGCCGGTTCCAGTGAGTAGGACGGCAAAAGCCCGGGTCCGCTTCCGGGGTACAGCGGCACGTCGCGGATCAATGATCCGTGTTCGGGATCCAGCACGGCCACGTGCAAATCCGCGCCTCTGACGTACGGCACCCACATCACGTCGCCGACCGCTATCGGGGTCGATCGGAACGTCACATTGTCCAGCGGATCGTCAGGGTGCCCACTGCGGCCACGCTGCCAGCGCGTCCGCCCCGTTCGTAGGTCGTACGCGATCAGACGCGTACCGCGAAGACCTCTCGCCACCACGCGGGGCGTCGCCCGTGGGGCCGTGGAATCCCAGTCTCCGGCATCGAGCGCGCCCATCGTGTACATCGCCCTGCCACCTCGCGAGATGATCATGACCAGACCGTGGGCGATCGAGATCGAGCCCGCGATAGGATCTTCGAAGGCATAGCCGGCGTCCGTCAGTGGTGCCGTCGGACGTCGCCTTGCCGTGGTCCTGCGGGCGGATCGCGAGGGTGACGATGCGTCGACGTCATGACAGTCCGCTTCCCAGACAACGGACAGATCGTTTCGATCAAGGGCCATGCACCCGTTCCGAGTGCGGGCGTAGACGCAACGGTCATCCGCCACCAACCGCCCTATCGGAAGCGCAACTGGCCCGGACGAACCGCTCCGCAGGATGCGACGCCAGTCGTCTCTGCGCGTGTCGGGCATCTCGATCCACCAGGGAATACGATCGGTCAGTGTCGGCTCGACAAGCGGCATTTGTGCTCGGCGAGATCCCGATCCACCGACGTACGGCCACGACGACGGCTCTTCCACCTCCACCGCCAAGGCGGGCAGGCGAACCACCGAGTCGAACAACTCTTTCGGAATGGACAACGACGCATTATCGTTGGCGGACGAATACTCCTGGAGGATACGACCGGCCTCATCCCTCCGGCCAAGCATCGCGTACGCCGCGGCCAGCTTGGCGGTGGTCTGCATCGTGGATTCGCCGGTCGTATTTGGAGCCAGCTCTTTAATCTCTGACAGGATGCGGATTACCTCATAAGGTCGCCCTTCATCCAGGGCCATCGAGGACAGAAGGTCGGCTGCCTCTTGGCCGTACTGCGTAAGGGGGTAACGCCGAACCGCTGTGCGAAGCGGACCAGGGTCGCGCGATGCCCATCCTTGTTCGAGAAGCCGTTTCGCCTTGCCGTCAAAGAGCAACCGATACGTGCGCTGTGCTTCGGGTGGAAGTGAGCCGAGCCGCCTGATCGCACGGAGCCTCACCGATTCGTAGAGTACCCCTCGATCCATCGCACCAGCCCAGCGCGCGCTCAGAGAGCCTGACGGATCCTCGACGATCCGCTGAAGACAGTCGATGGCGAACTTCCAATCCGCCCGTGCAAGCCCCTCCTCCGCTCGCTCGAAGAGGTTCAAGATCGGCGCGGAAGGCTCGATCAGGATCGGCGGCGGCTGTCGATTGGGTGATGAAACCCTCGGCCGCTGAGCCGGTGGAGGACGGTTGAGCGGGATCGCTTGCGGAAACCGCTGTGCAACCGTCAGTGAGACGAGACACAGCACCGGCAGAGTCACGGCCATCAAGCAGAGAAACCGCCGGGTGGCCCATGTCCTTTGCCGGGTGGCCCATGTCCTCTGGACATGGGGGGAACGATGACACACGCTCGGTTTCGGTCTGGTGGCCCATGTCCTTTGGAGGTGGGGGAGACGATGACACACGCTCGGTTTCGCGGCCGATCCGGTCCGCACAGCGGACCGTACAAAAATGGTGATGCTATCCGCGACGTTCATCGGCTCCCCCACCTCCAGAGGAGGTGGTCCACCCATCCACGTACCCTGCCCCATACCGCACCTACAGTGCTCCTCATCGGTTATCGTAACGATCGACCGCCTTACCTTCCAGGTGCATAAGTGGGTACCACAACTCGTTACACCATTGTTAATCGCCTGTCGGGGGTGGGAGAGCATCAAACGTCTTCGCCGAGGGGTGGCCCATGTCCTTGGGACATGGGGGAGACGATGACATAGGCTCGGTTTCGCAGCCGATCTGGTCCGCAGAGTGGACCGTACAAGAATGGTGATGCTATGCGCAACGTTCATCGCCTCCCCCACCTCCAGAGGAGGCGGGCCACCCAGCCACATGTTCACCGGCTGGCAGCCGGTGCCACCTAGTGGCATGTGGTGATCATCGGGCGGAGGCTCATGACGTCTGGAACTTCATCCCGACACCTTCTCTCTGCCGTCGATACGGTCAGTGACGAACTTGAAGACGAGCAGCGCGGCAAACGCCGTGGCGCCCACAGCGGCGAACACATACCAGATCCAGTGCGCGTGCTCATATGCGGCAGGCAACGGCGAGCCGGTCTCGATAGCGGCCTGCCACTGTTGGTATACTTCGGGGCTGAGTGTCGTCGGATCCGGGCAATAGGCGTTTAGCATGAAGCCCGCGATGATGAAACCGAACAGATAGGCGAACACACTACTGAGGTGCATGTAGCCCATATACAGCCCGACTTCGCCCTCCGGAGCCTGCTTCGAGGCGAACTCGAGCCACTTCGGGGACAGGAAGCACTCCGCCACGCCCTGAAGGGCGATGCCGATGATCACCATCAGCGTCATGGGGTGCAACGCGAACAGCCCGAAGTCCACGGTTGAACCCGTAAGCGACTGCAAGGCCGGGCTGAGCGAAATACTCAAGGCGGAAAAGGGAATGATCAGCAACGCCACGGCGATCGTATTCACCGGTTTGGAGCGGCGGAGTAGGTGCGTGATGGGAATGACCAAAAGCACGACCACTGCGGGGTTGATGTTGGCGAGCCATTCCGGTTTGGCGTCTTCGCCCATAAGCCGCGTGATGTATGACGGCATGGCCGCATACAACTGGTGCTGGATCGCCCAGAAACCCGCCACGATGAGGATCAGGCAAAGGAAGCGGATGTTCGATACGACCTTGATCAGTCCTTGCCACGCCTCGCGATAGGTCTTACCGGTGCCGGAACGATCAACGTCGCGATACAGGAAAACGACGACGAGGAAGGCACAGAAGGCCATCAGCGCCGCATAGTAGTTGATGTACTCGAGCCCGAGTTTCTGGCGAAGAGGGGCTGCTGCGGACTTGCCGACGAACGCGCCGATGTTGACTATGGCGTAGAAGATGGAGAACGCCCGTGCCCTGTGGGCGTCATCGGAGCACTTGGCCGCCGTGCCGGCGATTACGGGCTTGACGATTGCCCCGCCCACCATGATCACCGCCAGCGACAACACGACCGTGCTCTTGTACTGAAACGCGCCGAGGAGCGCATACCCGGCCGTCAAGAGCGCAAAGGCAAGCATCAATGCGCGGCGGAACCCGATCTTGTCCGCCATGATGCCCAAAAAAGTCGGAAGCAGGTACAGGATGGACGAGAAAGAACCAGCGAGAAAACCGGCTTCGATGTCCGAGAACCCCACGCGTTCAACCAGGTACTTGAACAGCGCGATGATCATTCCGTAGTACGCCGCACGTTCGAACAGTTCGGCGCTGTTGGCGATCCAGAACACGCGTGGGAAACGCCAGCTGAGTTTCTCGTCCGGCTGCACGGAATCGTCGGTCATGGTCTGTCCATCGCTTTGAGAATCAAGGTCGCTTAAAGAAGCAAGGAAGGTATTCGTGTGTCGGGGGGATGGTAGTCGGATTCGACGCCGGCGCCCATTCGAGGCGGGAAGGGCAGCAAATCAGCGATTCTGAGCTGGAATCGGCGATCCGAGCCCAGGATTG
>JAUXGE010000329.1 GCA_030622435.1 Planctomycetota bacterium | reverse complement strand
GGGCGATCGTCGGTCCCAACGGTGCGGGCAAGAGCACGCTGCTTCGGTTGATGGCCGGGCTGTTCACACCACGCTCCGGAGCCGTACGGATTGCCGGTCGATCGTTGAGCGGGCTATCCATTCGGGATCGCGCGAAGCGGCTGACGTTTCTTCCGCAACATCCGCCGATCGACCTGGACCTGTCCGTGCGTGACGTCGTGTTGATGGGCCGGTTTCCGCACCGATCGTTCGGGCTGTTCGAGTCGGCCGAGGACTGCCGGGTTGCGGATCGCGTGATGGAGGTCACCGCCACGGCCGAGTTTGCCGGCCGTCCAATGTCGACGCTGTCCGGCGGGGAGGCTCAGCGGGTGCACGTGGCCGCCGCGCTCGCGCAGGAGCCGGAGTTGGTCCTCCTGGATGAACCGACGGCGTCGTTGGATATTCAGCATCAACTCGCGATCTTCGAAATCCTGCGGGATCGAGCGGATCACGACGGATTGGCGGTCGTCGTCGTGACGCACGATGTGAACCTGGCCGCCCAGTTCTGTTCGCGCGTGCTGCTGCTGCACGAAGGCGAGGCGGCCGCAATCGGGTCTCCGGCGGAGGTTCTGATTCCGTCCGTGCTCGGGCCGGTCTACGGTGTCGAGCTCGAGACACTTACGATGCCCGGGAATCCGGATCGCCGGTGGGTCGTTCCCTTGGCGATGGCGCGGTGACTATGAGTCGGACACCTCTGACACTCCGTCGATACATCCTGCGACTTACGGCGTGCGCCGCGGGACTTGCACTGCTTCTCGTGATCAGTCCCGGCATAGGTACAGAGTCGGCCTCATTCGGGTGGTGGGATGCCTGGCGTGCGCAGCTTGGTGTGCGGATCGACCCGGACGAGCTTTCCGACCGGCCGTTCGTTGACATGGACGAAGACGGGACCGTGTCCGACGAGGAACTGTCCGGGTTCGTCGAAATGGCCAGGCACATCGGCTTCGGTCAGCGTTTCGCGCGGTCACTTCTGGCGCTTCAAGTGGGTATCACGCTTGCCTTGTGCGGAGCGACGTTTCAGGTGCTCTTTCGGAACCCGCTCGCGACTCCCTACACGCTTGGAATCGCCAGCGGCGGATCGCTCGGAGCATTGATAGCCATCCGGCTCGGGTGGGGGATCACGGTGCTCGGTTTGTCAGGCCTGTCGGTGTCGGCGTTTGCCGGAGGTGTGGCGGTTGTGGGGATCGTGTTTCTTCTCTCGCGGGGATCGCGACGTCTGACGTCGAATGAGCTGTTGCTGGCGGGCGTGACCATGGGGCTGTTCTGCTCTGCGATGATGATGCTCGTGACGGCCGTGTCCAACGAGCGGACGACGTTCACGATGGTCCGTTGGATGATGGGTTCGCTGGATCCGATCACGACAATCCAAGGGATGACTCTTTTGCCGCTGATTGTTCCGGCATGGCTTGTCCTGATCGGCAGCGCCCGCGCCTTGAACCAATACCGGCTCGGCGACGAGCTTGCTGCCGCTCGCGGCGTCAACGTCGGGTGGTTACAAGGGGCCTGCGTGCTGGTTTGCACACTGGCGACAGCGGGTGTGGTGGCCCGGTGTGGACCCATCGGGTTTGTCGGGCTGGTGGTTCCTCATATGGTCGTGTTGGTCATGGGTTCGGACTGTCGCGTGTTGCTGCCTGCGTCGGCCATGGCGGGAGGGGCATTCCTGATCGTGTGCGATTGGGCCTCCCAGCTCACGATGCGATTGGCCGGTTGGACGAGTGGACGGCAATTGGGGAGTGCGACCCTGCCGATCGGCGTCGTGACGGCCGTTGTGGGGGTTCCGGTCTTTCTGGCGCTTCTCAAGATGCGGCGTCGGTGAGGGGTCGTCAAAGATTCCTTCGGTGGCGGCGAATGCCGAGGCGATTCAGTGGCCGTCACGACCGCTTCTGTAAGAAGATGTGAGATTCTAGCCGGCGGGCCTGGAATAATCCCTAACGTTGTGCGAATAGGACAGTCTTGGAGGCGTATTGGGAGGCATGTTCGTGCACGTTTGTGGGAGAGTCTGATACACATCCTGAGGAGGATATCATGATCGCTCGTTCAAAACTCGTTGGCTTGGCTCTGGTTGGTTTGGTGTCTTTTTCGAGCGCCGGCTGCATTGTGATTGGAGGCCATGGCTGGTCTTGCTGCAACCTGAAGGTCTCGACTGAACCCGTGACCGAACGGATTGACCTCGATACTGCGGGAATGCAAGGGCTTGAAGCGCGAACCCACAACGGACGAGTCACCTTCGAGGCTCTGCCGGTCGGATCGAGCGATGCCTTCGTGACCGTGACGAAGAAGGGGCGTGGTCGCACTCTTGCCGAGGCCGAGGCGGCACTCGAAGCCATTGACGTGTTTGTCAAACCGGCAGGAGATGGTGTCCAACGACTCGGGTGGCGGTGGAAGGGTCTCAAGCCCAGACACTGGGGAGCCACCGTGAGCTTCGATATCCATGCGCCGGGGGACATCCAGCTGGTCGGCCGGACGCACAACGGTTCCATAGAGGTCACAGGCGTGACCCACGGCATCCGGCTCGAGACCCACAACGGTTCTATTGAAGCCAATGACATCGCCGGTGAGGTTCATGTCGAGACGCACAACGGCCCGGTGGCGGTGACGGCCAGTGGCGGGACGCTCTACGGCAAGACTCATAACGGCCGGGTTGCCGTTACCTACGAGGGCGGCGATGCGACCCTGATCACGCACAACGGGCGGATCGTGGCCGACATGAGCCGGTGCACCAAGCTGGGCGGTACGATGACGACACACAACGGCGGCATCACGGTGGTTGTCGGGGATGCCGCCTCGGCACACCTGACGGCCCGGACCCACAACGGCGGGATCTCGTGTGAGGTGCCCCTGAGCGACGGGTCGTACACGAAGCACAAACTGACCGGAACGATCGGGGCTGGTGAAGGGGCCCTCGATCTGACCACGCACAACGGCAGCGTTTGCATCGAAAAGAGCGCCGGTTGATCTGATTCTCCGACCTTGCCGCACCCTCCTCTACTGAAAGGGCTCGTGGTCTCATACCGCGAGCCCTTTCGGTGCGCGGGGTGCGTCTGTGGCGATCGCAGCAACCCTCCTTTGAACCGCCTCGTATGTTCGTGACTCCTACGTTCCAGAGGGGTGCCGAGGGAGGTAGCGGTCCGGAGTCGGGGATTACTTTGCGTTGCAGACGATGCAACGTGTCACGAGCTACCGGGCGGGGGGGAATCGAACCCAATCAACGCCCCGTGAAACAGGCCATTACGCCGCATTTATCCACTATCGCCATTCTACGAAGGACATGAGTGGACGTGAAGGGACATGAGTGGACACCAGTGGACAAGGAATGACAGCCAACTCCGCACCAGAGTCCGCACCGTTCGTGCCTGTGAAATCTTCCCATCTCGAGCCGAATGCCCTACTCCGCGCCTGTCCATCCGGACTCCCGGTCAGCTATCACCGGCCGGGCGTACTGCTCCAGAATTCCGGATACCACGTCGGACGACTGCCAACCTGACCGGCTGCATGTCATCGGTGGCCGCGAACGTTCGATCGGTGACCTTGCTGTCTCTCACGACGAAACATATCTTCGAGAGCAGGCAAATGCGGCCGTGCTGTGCGCGCAATGTCGAATGATCTCATCACAGTCCCATGCATCGACACACCGCCGGAGGGAATCACTCAAGACGGTGCCCTTCCGAATCATCCGACAGGCTCTCGACATTTTGGGCCGGTGCCCGTGGACCCGCGCGGAGTGATGGATTTCGTGCTCTCGGATAGTTTCTATTCCTTTGGCATGATCCGCTTCCTGAGCCTGCCCGGGGGCGGCGTCGGGCACGATCAAGCAGCTACCGCAGGCACGGCTGCGGCCTCGTGCGCTCTCTCCTTTACGCGCATCAGGTAGATTACCAGCGGCCTGTACGCCAAGTGCGCCCATTTGCCAAACGGCACCTCGATAACCAGCATGGGGACCGCGATCATCAGATGGATCACGTACATGTAGTATGTCGAGAGGGGGAACCCTCCGAGGCGCAGGATGTGGACCACAATCCCGGTCAGGGCGGTGAGGAACAGCAGGATCAGAAACATCCAGTCCGTGGGGTGAGAGTGCTTATGAATCTCTTCACGCTTTCGGAGCCGGCTGACGATCGCGTCGGCGGTGACGTAAAGCAGCACGGCGGTGGCGAAGTAGCCCAGCACGCGCGTGGGATGCCACAGCGGGTGGATTTCGTCCGTCTGGAACCAGCGCAAGAAAACGACCACGAGCAGGAACATGGTAACGTAGCCAAATACGAGAAGCAGGTGTTTTACCCAGCGCGTGGGCGTCTCACACTCGCTCCACCGTTTCTGCGTCAGGCCATGAACGATCAGCGTCGTCAATTCCTGTATGTAGAGTGCCGGGGGAATCCTTATTCCATCCTCGTCGCGCATGACGAAGCGGTACATGCGGTAGGCGTTTGAGAGTAATAGGAAACTCAGGATGCCTGCCATGATCCAATCTCCGAGCTCGACCCACACCACCGGTGCGAACGTATTGAGTTCGACGCGTTCGGTTACCATTGGTCCATGGAGGAAGTAGAACAGAGCCGCGATGAACAGGCCCACGACGAGCAGCATGCCGATCTCCCAGGCCTTGGAGAGATACAGCCGCTTGGACAGGCCGGTCCAATCGTATTGCGATGTCAAGTATCGGCGCATCGCCATCATCAGCTCGCCGGGATTTGCTTGACGCGGGCACGTTTCGGAGCACTCGCCGCAATAATAGCAGAGCCAAGGCTCAGGAGACTGAAGCAACTTGTCTTTCAGGCCCAACTGGAGATATCGAATGATCTTACGCGGAAAAACGGTGGAATCGCGCGAGAGCGGGCAGACAGCGGTGCAGTTCCCACAGTTGAAGCAGGCGTCGACATCCTCGGCACCAAACTCTCGCAGTTCATGACGCAGTTCCGGATTAACACGGGTACTCACTGCCTGCACTCCTATTCTTCCTTCAGAGCATATTGATAGTAACCGTCGCGTTCCTCACCCTCGACGATAAGCCCATACTTCTTCATGCCCATGAGTTTCCACAGCACTTCGTGGCTGGGCATGGCCGTGGCTTTGGCAACCTCCGGCACCGTCTTGGGACCATCCTCGAGTGCCTGGATGATCTTCTTTCGCATCTTCGTTTGATCGCGGCTGCG
>JAUXGE010000409.1 GCA_030622435.1 Planctomycetota bacterium | reverse complement strand
GTCCGTACCGACCAGCATCGTACCGGTCGTCTCGATGGTGACCGTGCACAGCAGTGGAACATGCCGCCGCTTCTCGGACATGGCGTCCGTCGCGGCCATTATCGCCGCCTTCGCCTGTAGGATGTCCTGGCATGTCTCAATCAGCAGGGCATCGACGCCACCGTCAAGAAGACCGCGCGTCTGCTCGGTGAAGCTATCGAGCAACTGATCCCAACTGGTCTGACCAAGTGAGGGCAGCTTCGAACCCGGACCTATCGAGCCGATCACGAATCGCGGGCGGGCCGGCTTCTCGAATTCTCCGCACGCCTCCCGGGCGATCTCGGCCGCCCGCCGGTTGATCTCATACGTTCGCTCCGCCAACCCGAACTCGCCGAGCACGAGCTTGCTCCCGCCGAACGTGTCGGTCTCGACGGCGTCACACCCGACTGCCAGAAACGATCGGTGAATGTCGCGGATCACGTCCGGGCGGGTGAGCACGAGAATCTCGTTGCAGTTCTCGAGGTTCTGATAATCGGAAAGCGGCAGGCCATACCCGTGAATACTAGTGCCCATCGCCCCGTCGAAGACGAGTACGCGTTTCCCGGCGGCGCTTATTAGACTTGGCCTACTCATATCTTGGGCTCGACCGGATCAGACGACCAACGAGGCGGAACAGGAACATGCACGGCTTTGTCACTCGACGGGCCTCCGGTGAGCCCGTCATCACACCTGCTTTTCATCGGCCAGAACACCGCGGAAGTACTCCACCGTCCGGCCCAAGCCATCCAGCAAGTCCACGCGCGGCAGCCAGCCGAGCCGCTCCTTCGCACGGGTTGTATCGGGACGGCGGCGGACGGGATCGTTCTCCGGAAGCGGGCGCCTCTCGATATCGAGCTTACGTCCGAGAATCTGTCCGAGGCAATCGACGATGTCGTTCATCGATCGCTCGTCATGACTACCCACGTTGACGGGTTCCTCAGCCCCCTCACCCTCATACTGCATTAGGGAGACCACTCCTTCGATCAAATCATCGACGTAGCAGAAGCATCGCGTCTGATTGCCGTCGCCGTAGACCGTCAACTTCTCGCCCTTGAGCGCCTGGACCACGAAATTCGAGATTACGCGCCCGTCACCGATGGCCATACGCGGGCCGAACGTGTTGAAGATTCGAACGATGCGGATATCGACGTGATTCTGGCGATGGTAGTCCATCATCAGAGTCTCCGCGACGCGCTTGCCCTCGTCATAGCAGCTCCGCACGCCGATCGGATTGACGTTGCCCCAATAACTCTCCGGCTGCGGGTGCTGGTCGGGGTCGCCGTACACTTCACTCGTCGATGCCTGGAGAATCCGCGCGTTGACGCGCTTGGCCATACCGAGCATGTTCAACGCGCCCATCACGGAAGTCTTGACCGTCTTCACCGGGTTATACTGGTAGTGGATCGGCGAGGCCGGGCACGCGAGATTGAAGATCCAGTCCACCTCCAGCAGGATGGGGTTGACCAGGTCATGCCGGACGAATTCGAAATCGTGCCGGTCCAGAAGGTGCGCGATATTGCGTTTCGAGCCGGTAAACAGGTTGTCCAGTGCGATGACCTCGTGGCCGTCAGCCAACAAACGGTCGCACAGGTGACTGCCCAGAAACCCCGCTCCGCCGGTGACCAGCACTCGCATCATGGATCTCCCTATCAACGGTATGGGCCTGCCCACTCTGACGGGCCGCCCGGATCAGGCTTCGGGCTTGGCGGCCCCGGCCGAAGCGCATGGTTCATTCGTGGCACCGAGCCCGTCGCGGATGCAGGAGGCTACGTACTCGACATCCTCATCCGTCAACATCGGGTGACACGGCAGTGACATGATTCGCTTGCACGCCTGCTCCGTAACCGGAAGCGAACCGCCTTGATAACCCAGCGACGCGAAACACGGCTGCATGTGCAGCGGCACCGCGTAATACACACCCGACGAAACACCCCGTTCGCGAAGATGCGACATCAACTCGTCCCGCCGATCACACAGAATCGAGTACTGATGATAGACGGCGCGGTTGTGATCCGGCACGAAGGGCGTCGTCACCGGCACGTCGGCCAGCAGGGCGTCGTACCGCGCGGCGTTCTCCCGCCGGCGCCGGTTGAAACGGTCCAGGTAGCCGAGCTTCACCAGCAGAATAGCCGCTTTCATGGTGTCCAGACGGAAGTTTCCGCCCACGCGCTCGTGCACATACCGCTGCGATTCCCCATGGTTGCGCAGTTGTCGCGTTACACCGGCCAGCCCTTCGTCGTTCGTGAAGATCATTCCGCCCTCGCCGAAACCACCGAGGTTCTTCGTGGGATAGAACGACAGACACGCGGCATCGCCGAGCGTGCCGGCATGCCGACCGTGATACGTTGCACCGATCGCCTGCGCCGCGTCTTCGATAACGGCGAGCCCTCGCCGCTTCGCCACCTTGTTGATCGCATCCATCTCGGCACATTGCCCGAACAGGTGCACGGCGATAATGGCCTTGGTCTTCTCGGTGACGACTCCTTCCAGCAGCTCCGGATCGAGGTTGAACGTACGCGGATCGATGTCGACGAACACCGGCTTTGCACCAACCCGAGCCACCGCACCGGCCGTGGCGAAGAACGTAAACGACGGCAGAATCACCTCGTCGCCGTGGCCGATCTCCAGCGCCATCATCGCGCAGATCAACGAGTCGGTCCCGCTGCTGACCGCTATGGCATGCCCGGCACCGATACTCCGGCACATAGCTCCTTCCAGCTCACCGATGGCCGGACCGCCGATGAACTGCTTACTCTCCAGAACGGCCTCGACCGCCGCACGGATCTCATCCTCAAAAAGCTGATACTCGCCTTGCAGATCCAACATACCTACCTGCCGCATCGTTCACCTCACTGGTTGGGCGTCTGCGCAAATCACGGGCACGCGACCGCGAGCACGCAAGGACGCCGCAAGGGCTTTCGCTGGGGGCATTATAGAAGTCGATGTCGTACGGAACAACATGGGGAGGCAACAACAAACTCATGCAAGGCGCGGGCTCTTCTTGGCACCCGCCGCCTGAACTCCGAGCCGCGACCGTGAGGCAGCGGTTACCCCGGGCTTCGGCGTGCCCCCCGGGTCGCACACCGTCAATCAGCTCTACGCCTCCCCGGATGCGGAGGGCGGGGACGGCTTGGATGGTTTAGCCCAAGTTAGCCAGTAGTCAAGAATCTTCGGCGTTTTTGAGGCTGCAATCTTCGGTTGCGAGCCACTGCGAACGTTCGGAGCCTGAAGCGGGCGTGTAGTCAAAACCTACCCCCTTGAATGGAGCTGCGTT
>JAUXGE010000391.1 GCA_030622435.1 Planctomycetota bacterium | reverse complement strand
GCCGGGCAGAGCCACGGAGTGAGTACGACTTGCAGGATGACCGTCAATCGGCCGAGCCTTCGGCTATGTTGTTCATGATGTCCAGCGAGGACGGCCGACACGGTTTCAGGCACAGGTCTGCGGGAACGCAGACCCAACGACGTCACCGAACAGGGCTCCCGGGCGTGACATCCACATCGGTCCTGGGTTTGTCGAAACAGTGGCCTCGGGCTCGAATTGCACTCTTCGCTTTTCAGTTTCAAAATTCCTTTGAGAATGAAGGTGTTGATGCGCTTGTCGGTACCGATAAAATGAGCGAATCGCCCCACGCTCGGGCCGGGAAAGGCCGATAAGGCGTGTGGAATTGACTGCTCCACCTTGTCTAGTTTTTGGAGGTAGATACCGTGCCTACTTGTTGTGCATCTCCGAATGTTAAGACCGATGCCGTTGGGCTCCTCGGCAACGAAGCATCGTCCCTTCTCGAACATCGTTGTGGAACGGTCGACAAATCGATGCTGACCCTGCCCGGGCCGGATTTTGTAGAGCGGGCGTTTGCCGGCAGTGATCGCACCGTGCCCGTCCTGCGCAATCTCCAGTCGATCTTCGATCACGGCCGGCTCGGCGGTACGGGATATGTGTCGATCCTGCCCGTCGATCAGGGCATCGAGCACACGGCCGGAGCGTCCTTCGCCCCCAACCCGATGTACTTCGATCCCGAGAATATCGTGAAGCTGGCCGTCGAAGCCGGCTGCAACGCCGTGGCATCGACGCTCGGTGTGCTTGGGGCCGTGGCGCGTAAGTACGCCCATAGGATTCCGTTCCTGGTCAAGATCAACCACAATGAGCTGCTGACCTACCCGAACAAGTTCGATCAGATCATGTTCGCCGACGTTCGACAAGCGGCTGACATGGGTGCCGCCGCCGTCGGTGCGACCATCTACTTCGGGTCGGAAGAGTCGAGCCGGCAAATTCAGGAAGTTAGTGAAGCTTTCCAAATGGCTCACGAGCTGGGCATGGCCACCGTGCTTTGGTGTTACCTGCGCAATAGCGCCTTCAAGAAGGACGGGACCGACTTCCACGTGTCCGCCGACATGACGAGTCAGGCCAACCACCTCGGTGTGACGATTGAGGCCGACTTCATCAAGCAGAAGCAGCCCGAGAACAACGGCGGATTCACGGCGATCAACTTCAGCAAGACGCACAAGGCCGTCTACAGCACCCTGACAACCGACCACCCGATCGATTTGACCCGATATCAAGTGGTCGGCTGCTATATGGGTCGAGTGGGACTCATCAACTCCGGCGGGGCGTCGGGCGAGAACGATTTCCAGGCTGCTGCGAAGACCGCCGTGATAAACAAGCGTGCCGGCGGTATGGGATTGATTTGCGGCCGCAAGGCTTTCCAGCGGCCGATGGGTGATGGCGTCAAGCTGATCAACACCATCCAGGATGTTTACCTGGATAAGTCGATCACCATTGCATAGGAAATCGTCGTCGAGGCGAGGGGTGTGGCGCGGATCGAAAGTCCGCGGTCAAACCGATGGCGCATCCTCACCTGCAGGTTGCCGGTGCCGGTCGGGTTCTTCAGTTTCGTTCGTTATCACGGCGCGGCACCTATCCTGAAGCGGTATGATCTGCTGCGGCTGAGGCGGCCACTGGCCGAGCCGGGGTACGATTGGCGGCTTGCCCGCCATTGTCGTACGGGCAGGCAAGCGGAAGGTGAAACTTACGGTCCTTGCCGACGCGTTCTCGGGTTGCAAGAGCCCGTTAGCAAGCACTAAGTGGGGCTTGCCCGTGATGCGCCACTGAGGCCGTCGGATGCCCCGGGCACTTGCAAGGACCGTCCCCAGACACTCTCTGGCACTTGGAAACGCCCGCGTAGGCGGCCCCCGCCCTTGCCACCCTCGTCGGATTCGCCACCCATTCTGGGATGCACCGAGGCCGATCGTGGGGCGTTTTGCCGGTTGACCCGACAGTGTATTTGGTGATACTAAGAGGGGCGGTGATCGCCCGCCCATGCCGGCGCGAGCGCATGCGGAATGGAGCCCACGACCTAGGACGATCCAGCGAGAGGATTAGCAGATGGTGAGCATCAATGAACTGAGCCCTAGGCGCGCGTTTTCGTCGCGCTATCGCTTCGTGCTTCGCTTCTGGGCGGTGGGTTTGGGTATGTTTGCAGGTGGCTGTGATTCTTTCAACCCTGCCTTTGTCGCCCTGATCGACGATTCTGGGGAGCTTGCAACGATCGACAACGCGCCAGGGCATGTTGTTTTGACGCTTGTCAACAATGCCGAGGTAGATGAGCGGCTTCTGGCTTATCTCGAGAGTTCGGAAGGTGGAAACCTGATCCTCACGGACGCGGAGAAGCGGTCGCTCCGCCCACGGATGAGGATGCGCTTGCGAGTTACGTTCACCGACGGAACCTTCGCGGTGTTCGAGTTCATAGACGGCAGCCAAAACCTCGTCGATCAGAACTTTGACGCACAGGCGTTTCCCGACCTTAATCAGAACGACCTGGACAATGCCGTGGTCATTTGTGACGTGGCCTCCGTCGAACTCGAGCCGGGATCGGACATCGAGGTGTTTATCCCGGTGGAGTTGACGGGCTACGAGTTGATTGAAGTGACGGGTGCCGCCGGAGTGATTACAGGAGTAACGTACGAACCGCGCACGCGTATAGCGCCCCAGTTCCGTACCATGGAGATCGACGAGCGTGACGCCGACGGCAACGTGACTCTTCAGAGGAATATCGGTGTTCGGGACGTACCCAGCCCAACGCTGAATCCACTGTGTGGTTCCGTCATTGCGATCGTGGTTGACGGCGTGCTTGCCGTGCCTTTTCTCGACGGCGTATCCGACGCCCCCAGCTATGATCAGGGCGACGTGGCGACTGTTGCGGGGATCGGCGGGCGATACGAATTCAGAGTGTCCGTCCAGTAAATCTGAATGAGGTCGCGGGTTCTGAGGGCATCCTGCTCAGCGGATTTGGAGATAACGGAAACGTGCAAACCAAGGGAACGGCGAACGTGGTCGGCTGGTTGTTGATCGGCTTGGCGCTGTCGGCGACCGGTTGTGGTTCCGGGGTGTTCAACCCCTCCTTTCTCAACATGATGGTCGGTGGTCAGGTTCCGGTGACACCGGGACCGTCCGCTGCGTTCGTGTTCGTCCGGTGCGTAAACGAAACGGCTCAGGCCGCCGAATTCATCGTGACGATCCAACGCAGCGTACTCGTGTTGGATGAAAACGGTGACTACCAGATCGACGACGACGGGAACTTCATTACACGACCTGAGCGGGAGACGGTGCGACTCGCGACGCTGGCAACGGGGCAGGCACGCGAGCTCGGGGCTCTGTTCTCCTGCAGCGAATCTCCAGTGACGCATGTCGGTTTGGGGGAGAATTTGTTGCCGACGGATGCGGCCGTTTACGTGGGAGGACAGGGTACCGGTGGGGCGGCGGGATACGGTGTTCCGGCGGGTAATCTGAACCCGTTGCAGCTCGATGTCGGCAACTTCAATTGTGGTGACACAATCATCTTCCGGGCGTTTCAGGTCGTTGGAGTCGCCGGCGGAGTTGCTCTGCAGTCGTTCCTTCTGCCTGGTTCGGAGCAGCCGTCGGCCTTTGAGGGGCCGAGTACATTCGCGAACCTGGAGGTGTTTCTCGAATCCCAGGTACGCGAGAGCGAGCCTTAGTCTTCCGTTATTGAGGATTCCACTGCATTCTTCCGGCCTGCCGGATCAAAAAGAGCAAGGAAAGGATGATAATGTCCTCGACGAACACAGCAGGATCCGGTCCGCGGATGCCGGTTGGCCGACCGCGAAGGCTCGCCATGGCGATTGCTGCCGCCCTTGCCAGTGGGTCGCTGTTCACCTCTTGTGACACGCGTTTGAAAGAGGCGTTTGTCGGTGGGGTGAAGGGCTACATTTACACCATGCTTGACCCGACCAACTTTG
>JAUXGE010000364.1 GCA_030622435.1 Planctomycetota bacterium | reverse complement strand
TGCACGCCCACGCCTTGCAACTTCTGGGCGTGTAGTCAGTACGTTGATCCCATCAAGAAACATAACTTCCGCTATCAAACGGACTTACGTGTCGCCCACCAACTTAACTTCTGCTTAAGGCAGCTAAAAACTTCTACTTGCGGAATCGCTGCGCGAACTCCCCACCAGAGTCCCCACCGCGGTGCTAGCGCGAGCGCGCTGTTTGGCCATGATCGCCCTTCCTCGCACCCGCCCATCAGAACTGCAGAACACCAACGCTCGACGAGCCTACCGTACCGCGGCGTCGACGGCATCTCAAGGATCGCCGGCCTGCCCGGCTGGGCGTTGGCTCTTGACGTGTCCGTTTCTGCCAGGATGGCATTTTCAGGAACCACAACTATTCAGCTGACCCCGCCTGGTACCGGAGTCACCGAAAGATGTTCTCTCGGTTCGCAAGGCTGAATCGTTGCCGGATCGAGTTTCTGCTAGGGGCAGTGGTGATCTACCTGGGCTCTTGACCTTGCGGCCCCCGCTGCCGAAGCTGGCGAACAAGAGCCCGGCGTCACGAAGCCCGCCAGCCCCGGAACCACTCCGGCCGTGGTGGTATCTCGGTCAGGGCGAGCCTCAACAATGACCATCTCCAGGGCAGGCTCGATCTCGGGCGACACACTGGTGACTTTGGCCGTCACCCGGACGGCGTGCTCGGTATCACGGAAGCACACCAGACTGTCGCGCACGCTGTCCGGCAGTTCCGAGGCCGGCGCCGCAAAGCGGATGATCAGATCGTCCTTCGCGATCAGACGGACCAGCGGCGTGCCCCGCTGCACGACGGCACCGGGTGTCAGATAGCAGGCGGCCACTTGCCCATCGAACGGGGCGTGCACCTCTGAGCGGGCGAGCAAATCCTCAAGTCGACGGATCTCGCTAACCCGAAACTCGACGCGGGCTTGGGCGCGCCGGAGCTGTTCCTGCGCCATCTGCTGGTCGAAAACGGCCTCGTGTCGCTCCTTCTCCGAGGATGACTCGCGCAGGCGCTCGAGCGTCTCAACTTCATACGTGGCCCTCGCAAGGGCCACGTTGGCACCGGACGCCTCGGCCTTTGCCTCCGCAAGGGCAGCGTAGCCCGAGGCA
Organism: Planctomycetota bacterium; assembly: GCA_030622435.1. Taxonomy (GTDB): domain Bacteria; phylum Planctomycetota; class Phycisphaerae; order UBA1845; family UBA1845. The sequence goes on along the minus strand of JAUXGE010000364.1, from coordinate 3,442 downwards.
AGCTCCAGATGGAGAGCACCGGACTCGAGGGCCGCAACGCGCGAGCCACACGACACACTCTGCCCCAGGCCCACGTCCAGGGCTTTCACAATGCCGGCCCGAGGCGCGGCAGCGTTCACTGCACGGGCGGGGGCGATGACAGCAACAAAGCCCTTGGGCTCCGCCGTGGGTTTGACTGCGCGGGGGCGAGTCGACTGCCCCGGCCCCTCGCGGTCTGGGCTCCCGCCGTTGCTGGGCGAAACATTCGAGTCAGGAGAATCGGTCCTGGGGGAAGCCTGTGCCTCACTATATGCTAAGCCGGCAGATGTAAGAACATAGGCCAAGGCAGAGAACGCGAATAGCAGAACCGGCTGGGATGGGCCCGGCCTTTGAATGCCGTTTGTGAAGACGCTCTGGTCCAACTGCCCGGCCATGGCTATTCGTTCCCGCGAGCCAAAAGGGATTCATAGTGACGGTACAGGAGAAAGTATAACACAAGCTCCTGCGCCCGGTGAGCCGAGCGAAGGACGCGATTGACGTGCATGTGCACCAAGCTGGCAGCGATGTCGGAAAGCGGCCATGTCAGGCGTCCGAGCTCTTCTGCCTCCCGAAACGCTCGGCCGACCGTCGCCAAACGGTGAGATCGCATCTTCAGGACTTCCACGCCTGGGGCGAGCCAATCGTCCGGATCTGGCTCGGGCCGCAATGCTGCAGCCACGTCGCGCCTGAGTTTGCGATGCTTGTTGGAGAGCTCACGGCGGAAGTCGGCATCAACTTTGAACTCGGTTGCGAACGACTCATATGCACCCCGCATCAGAGCGAGCCTTCGTGGCAGGTCAAGTCCCAGATCGGCAAGCAACGCGTCGATCCCTCGAAGCGCGAGCCGCCACCGGGCGTCGGCCCCGGCGTCCCCGCTCAGCGTCTCGACAATCCCAAGAACCGCGTCGCTGTCAGCCTCAAACACCTGCTCGGCCAGCACGATACCTTCCGGCCCGCCGTAACGCTCGATCTCGCGCTCGTAGGTGCCGAGCTCAATTTTCCAAACCCGCCGTCTGTCCAGCGCATCGGCGCACTGCCGCTCAAGGTCCGGCTGAATGTGTTCTTGCAGGGAATGAGGCTCGCTCTCCAAGCGCAGGCGCAGGTGCCAGCTCGGGTCGCTGTAGCGGATGAAGAACCAGCGGTGCAGTACGCCGTGCTCGCGCGCCCGGTCAATGACGGGCCGGACGAGTTCACGGAGGAGATGATCCATGCCAGCCGGTCCCGTGTAGAGCGAGACGAACAACCAATCCGTTCCCGGTGGAAAGTCCCGCCGCATGGTCGGCATGAAGTTCGTGTGCAACCTATCGCCCGACTTCCGGCGGGTGTTTGCCCGACTAGCATCGGCCCGGTTGGCGTCCAGCGCATCCGTCGAATCGGCTGGCGCTGCGGCGACCGCGGCCGAGCGACCTTCCGTCTCATGAACATGTCCTTCGGCGGGGGGGGTTGCACGGAGACTCTCGGCATCGCCGGTCACAGCTGTTGTCGAAGGCTCGGTCGCCGAGGCGGAAATCTTCTGGCGTGACACGAGCCTGCCGGCAAGCTGCGTCTCTTGTGTCCCTGACACCGTGCGGCACGCAAATGGGATCAGCAGTTCATGGAAGTACGAACCCTCCGGCCCCTCCACACAAAGCTCGTCGGGCGAAGGGAAAACCTCGAGCAACGCGGCCCATTCGTGTCGGCCCAGCCATCCGGCGAGCAGATCAACGTATAGGGCGTTCTCCAGATCGATAAGCAACTCATTATCCTCGTCACTGATGGCCACGTACCGCGGTATGCGACGCGCTGCACGCCAAGCACGGACCCACCGGAAGCGGGCCGAGCCGGCGAGCTTGCTGATCTGTCGGATCTCCTCGCTGTCGACGCGCCACCGCGCTCGAGAGAGTACGAGCCGACCGTACACCACGCGCGGCAGGAACGGAGCGTTTTCCAAGGGGCGCCAGAGCCAGCCCATCCCGCCGGCGAATCCCTGCGACTGCAGGGCGCAGAGAAACCGGTAAAGACCCAGGCTCCGCGCTTCGTAGTTGTGAGCACTCGTCAGGCGCGGAACGATCTCACGAGCGAGCCGATTGCTTCGGAGCACGACTCGATCACCGCGCACGCTAACCACCAAGTCCGTGATGGGAATCTGGTGTTCCCTCGGAACGCTGGAGTTGCCCAGGTACGGAATCTCGTAATCACGCAGGACGGGCCGCAACAGCACATTTCCCAGGCGGCCCTCCGGCAAGTGGGCGATCTCCGCATAGATTGCGTCTGGGCGATGGGCTTCTTCCTCTCCGAAATGCCCTCGGACGAACTCCCCCATCCGCTGGTTACCGTGGCAGAAACGACCGATGAGCGTGGCACCGGAAGGCCCCGATGCGTATTCGACAAGGAGACGAAAGTCCCCCGCCGCAAGGGCTTCAGGAGACCGGGCAGCCAGGCGACCCATCACCGCAAACGCGTCCGGCAGCGGAGCCGGTGTGTTTGGACCGAGGATGTCAAGGTCGCGGTCGATCAACTCAACTTCGTGTGATCGCTTCTCGAGGGCGTGACAGAGCCGCTGAAGCAGGTGGTTTTCGCGACGTTGCCAGGCGGTCGTCTCTTCCGAACGCGGCGCGGTAAAGTTTACCCCCTCCAGTAACGGCGACACCTCCGTGCCCGGCGAATCCACGGTCTCGAAACCGATGCCGGCCTCTTCGTCTAAGGCCTCGATGAGCGGAACTTCCCTTGCCCCGTAGCGTGACAAAAATGCGTCACGGAAACGGTGCATACGATCCTCGCGTAGATTGGCGATGCGCCAGAGCACTTCCGTCGCGCGGCGATATTCGTCAACGACGCGTTTGCCGATGACGACCTCATCCGCCGGTTTGAACAAATCCACTTGAAACAGCCGCGCCGCATCGACGGGTGCGGGCAGCGTCTCCAGCCGCGCGACCAGTTCACGGTAGCGTTGGGGCGGCTCGCCGGGCGGCAGGTCATCAAGCTGCGACAACAATTGCTCGGCGTTCCGTAACGTATCGACCACTTCGCCCGCCGCCTCGATCGATGCAAGCTTCCGGCAAAGCGGTCGAAGCGGTTCCGGCCCGGTGACGGGTGGCTCCAGTTCGGAGACCAGAATCTGACTGTCGATCAGACTGGCGATGAATTCGTGTGCCTCCTCAGGCGAGACCTCGGGATCGTCGGCAACCAAGCTCGCGGAGAGCTCATCGATCTTCGCGCCGTCCGTGGCGCGGCCGAGCGTGCGGCTCAGATAATCGGTCGCGTCGACGACGACGAGGTGGTAGCTGCGACCGAACGTACCGGGTTTCCATTCCGCGTAGTGAAAGCGATCACCCCAGCGATAGAGACTGGAATTGACGAAGTAACGCAGCTCGGAGTTGAAGTTCGGGTCGCGGGACAGCTGATCGGCCAGGGCACAGAGGTAGTCCATGTCCAGACGGGCATG
>JAUXGE010000111.1 GCA_030622435.1 Planctomycetota bacterium | reverse complement strand
TCTACAAGAAGGCCGAATGCGTCGGCACGGAGGTGATTGACGGGAAGACCTGCTACAAGATTACGATGATACCCACGGAGGGCGACCCCGAGACACGCTACTACGACAAGGAGTCGCGCCTGCTCGTCAGGACCGATATGAATGTCAAGAATTCCATGGGCACGATCCCGGTGCAGAGCTACTTCAGTGTCTTCAAGCAGGTGGACGGGGTCCTTTTCTCCCACAAGACACGGATCGTGATGATGGGTCAGGAGAGAATCTTGTCGACCGACAGCCTCAAGCACAACGTGGATCTTCCTCCGGACCGGTTCAGAATCCCTGACGAGATCAAGGCTCTTATCGAACGGCAGAAGGCCGAGAAGGCGAAGACGCTCGCCCCGAGCACTACCGATCCTGAGAAGAAGACCGGCACGGGTGGATAGGATTGCTAGTGGAGCACCGGATCCCGGCCGGTGAATTTTTCGGAGAAGTCGGTCATGCCGGCTGAATGCCCGAACTGCCGTCAGCCCATTCCCCAATTGCGTCTGTTCATGACGTCGGCGTGGGGCCGGTTCAACTGCAGCCGGTGCGGTGCGCTTCTTGGCATCGACGTCACCAGGCGGCTTCTGGCGATGATCCCGTGGATCGTCATACTCATGCTCCTGCTCTCTGTTGCCAGGATATCGTCGCTGGGCTGGGCCGTTGCCGTCCCCGTTCTCTTGGCGGTCTGCCTGGCCAACTTCTTCCTTTTCGATCGCGCCGTCGTCCATGAACGAACCGGGTTCCGATGCCGGCAATGCGGATACGACCTCCAAGGTCAAAGTGAAGCCCGCTGCCCGGAGTGCGGATCGGCTTTCGATGCGGCCGAGCTGGCGGCTTACAAGGCCGGCGGAACGCCGGCAACGCCCGTGGCGTCTCGTTCCAGGAGAGTCTTGGTTGCCGTCGTTCTCGGCGCAATCACCTTGCTACTCGTCTTGGGCATCCTGTACTCGAAAGCTGCTCGTCGTAGAGTACCGGTCCCGCAGCCTGCCGTGACCCCGGTTTCCACTCAACCCGCCGGGCAGCCTCCCCCGGCGGACACGGCTTCGACCGGCGGTACGGCGGCGCCACACATCCCCCCAAGTGGACCCGCCGAAGGCCCCGAAACGCCATGACCATCGGCACTTCTTCACGGATCATCCGGAGCCCCAGCCCCGCCGTCGGGCCTCTTGGAGATGGCATGGCCGACTCTCGCGACGCATGAGGCTGAAAACCGCCTGCGCAGACGCCTTTGTTTTCCCTCCTTCTTGCCGCTATGATGTTCGCTCTGGCTGCGCGGTATTGGCCATTGGGATGCGCGTTCACAGGCAGCGGGTTGGCAGCACGCTTGACGTCGATGGCATCCCGGCCTGTGAGTTTGTGAGCAATCATAAGGATTATGGTATGTTTCCAGTCGTAAACGTCTTCAAGTGCAACGGTTGCGGCGTGTGTGTCAAGCGTTGCCCGGCTCAGATCATGGGGTTGATCAACGGCAAGGCCGCCTTTCTCCAGATGTTGTGCGAGGAGTGCGGCATATGCGCCGAGGTTTGCCCGACGGATGCGGTTATTTTTGAACTACCTCGGTACTACGGCGATTCGGAAGTACACGAGGCTTACGCTTTCAAGCGATAGCCCCGGGCATCGGCAGCCGACAACACGGACCGTCATAAGGGCTGCATGTTGGCCGGATTCCACAGGTCGATCTGCACGGTTGTCAAGGCAGCGAGACCTCGGCGCCCCCGTCCTCTTTGGGGCAGGGAAGACGGCGCTTTTCTGCAAAAGGAGCAGGCATGGATATTCCAATCGAAAGGCGGTTCAAAGTCCTCTGTGAGATCGTCCGGGCGCAGCATTTCGCGTGGCGAGAGGCTGCTCTCGCTATGGCACCGGGGCTCGACCCAAAGGCCCTGGGCGACAAGATGTGGGAGATTACCGGGATCCAGACCGCAAAGGCCTACGTGAAGCGCATCGACACCGACAAACCTCTTGCACCCCAGGTGGCTCAGTCCATCGCCTGGTCTTCGGTCTGCATGGGCGAAGACGCCACCGTCGAGCTGGGCGAGGGGGATGAGGCTTTCGTGCGTCATGCAGACTGCCCGTGGTTTCACTGGCACAAGCGCCTCGACATCCTCGACGAAGACCAGCCCGGATGTGACAAGTGGTTCTTTACGGCGGTCGACGAGGTCAACAAGGCTCTCGGCACCAACATCAAAATCGAGACGAAATGCTCGCTGCCTACGGGTGGCGACTGCTGTCTTCGGCGCATTTGGGTGGAGTAATCCGGCCGGACGGGTGGAAACGGCAATATGAAGCGAGGTGCGATTCATGGCGGGGCGGCGGGTGCCTGTGCGGCTATCGGCGCCGCGGGCGCGCTGGTCTTTCTGTTTGCTTTTCCCAAAGGCTCCATAACGACTCTGATGCACGACGTGCTGAACCTCCCCGGTCCCGGGGCGGGGATCGCGTTGATCTTCGGCCCGTTCCTGATCCTGGTGGTGCTGTTGTCGTCCATCCTGTTTCCCGGGATTGGCGCAGCGGTCATTACGACCCTGGCGTTCGGCGTGGCGTACGGGCTTACCGTGTGGATGTTCGAGATGCCCACGAACCCCAAGGGAGCCTTCGGAAGCGCCTTGTTCATGATCGCCGTTGCACTGCTGGGCGTGACGGCTGAGGTTGTCAACTTCCTTGGCAGAGGCATCAAGGATGTGTGGCGTTGTGTCCTCGCGGGTCCCGTTGCCAATGTGGTACTGTGCGCGTTCTACTGGGTAGCGATTTTTCCTCGAACCGCCCGGTGGGTTGAACTCGGTGACCTTCCGGTCCTCTTCGGTGTATGTCTTGTCGGTGGTGTCGTATCGGGATGCGTCGCCTTCGGGCTGACACGGCCTCTGTGCCGGGCTCGGACAATCGAGCAGAAGGAGTAAGCAAATTCATGTGTGGTCCAGCCGATTTCGCAGCACTCGATTTGTGTTTGGTCCGGCTCACTGCTCTGTCTACGGTCGGGTTGGCGACATACTCGGTGTGCAAAACGGCCGCGTTACATCGCAGATTACGTTCCGGGCGCAAAGGAAAAATGGAAAAGGCGGGGCTAAAGTCACCTGAGACATCCCTCGTGGAGACGCGGCATGGATGCGCCGACGCGTGAAGATCTGCTCGACCGGTGCGTCGAGTTTCACGGCCATTTGTGTTTAGGGCAGGTGCTCGGCGTCCGCCTAGCGGTCAAGGGCATGGAGCTGATCCGTACGCAAGATCGCAAGGAGATGATCGTTTTCATTGAGAACGACCGGTGCATCGCCGACGCGATCCAGGTCGTGACCGGTACCCGGATCGGGCGCCGAAGTGCGAAGCTCGTTCCGTACGGGAAGATGGCCGCGACGTTTCTTTGTACGGAGACGGGTGAGGCCTATCGTGTGAACGTTCGATCCGTCAATCCCCGATCGGCGCACAGTGCAGACGATATGAAGAGAACTCTTCACGCACCCGACGCCGAGTTGCTCGCATGGCGCAGGGTGAGCTTGAGCTTGAAGCCCGATGAACTTCCCGGCAAACCCCGGCGTACCGTCAACTGTATTCGTTGCGGCGAGAAGGTTTTCGACGGGCGGGACATTGACGATGGCTCAGGCCCTTTGTGTCCGGCGTGTGCACACGGGCCATACTATGAAACCGTGGATGAGGGCGTGTGAAGCTCGTCGATGACCTGCTCGAAAGTGTCGCCGAAAACGATTGCCCGGTGAGGCGTGTCTGTGTCGGACTCCACTGGACGGTTGTTCAAAGCCGTTGCACCGGCATGGCGCACACGTACAAGACCGGTGATAAGTCAGAGCTCGAATCCTCGGGTAATCTCGTCGGGAACAGCGTGCTGAAGCTGGCGAAGCGCCTCGAGAGTTGGAACCCTCTCGAGGCCAGCCTCGGAGTGGCCGCGATCAATTCACTAATAGAGCCGGCAGGAACACCGGGCAACGTCTTTGATGATCTGGCCGATCAGGTATCCGGCAAGACCGTAACCGTCATCGGGAGGTTCCCGTCCAACGACCGGATCGCACAAACCGCGGCACGCGCACACTTTCTCGAGATCCAGCCGGGCAAGAACGAGCTTCCCCACTACGCCTGCGAGGAGGTGATACCTGCCTCCGACATCGTTATCATCACGGCCACGGCGTTGATCAACAAGACGCTCCCTCGCCTGCTGGAGCTGGCAAAGCACTCCACGGCGATCGTTCTTGGGCCGAGCACGCCGATGAACGACGTTCTCTTTCGACACGGTGCGGATATTCTCGCCGGCGTGCGCGTTGTGGACCCGGAGGCTCTGATCGGCAGCGTCATGCAGGGTGTCAAGAAGTTCAGCAAGCTTGCGGGCACCGAGGCCATCATGAGGCGGTCGGACGATGCATGAGCGGGCGTCGGTCCTCGATAGCCGGAGCGGCGCGAGTAGCGGCCGGCGTCCCCGCCGGCCGTCGTGCGTATTAGCACCTGCTCAGGAAAACGGCCTGCGAGGACGCAGGCCGCTACAATCTCCGGCGACCCCGTCCAACTAGTCCTCAACCGCGGGTGGCGATTCCTGCCCCACCTCACACTTCAGGACCGTCATGGATGGTGCCGATGGTTGACCTATAATGGGTGCTCCATGACCAGTGACAACAACCCCGGCGATACAACAGGATCGCCCCGAAAGAGCGACCAACCGGACAGGCCCGGCATCCTTGCGCGCATCGGCAACACACCTCTGGTTCCGATCCGCAAGCTGAACCCCAATCCCGACGTCGAAATCCTCGCAAAGCTCGAACGCGCCAACCCCGGCGGTTCCGTCAAGGACCGGATTGCCCTGTACATGATCGAGCATGCGGAACGGACCGGGGAGCTCTCGCGGGACAAGACCATCCTCGAGGCCACCTCAGGCAACACCGGGATCGGCTTGGCCATGGTGGCGGTCATCAAGGGCTATCCGATCCTTCTGGCGATGAGCGAGGGTGTATCGGAAGAACGTCGAAAGATTCTCGCAGCCTTCGGTGCCGAGTTTTTGCTGACCCCGGCCGATCAGGGGACTGACGGCGCGATCGAGAGGGCGTACGAACTCGCCGCCGAGGAGCCTGGCCGTTTCTACATGCCGGACCAGTACAACAGCCCGGCGAACATTCTCGCCCACTACGAGACGACGGCTCCGGAGATGTGGGCACAGACTCAGGGGCGGCTCACGCATTTCGTCACGACCATGGGCACGACCGGTACGCTCGTCGGCTGTTCGCGAAGGTTGCGGGAGCTGAACCCAAAGATTCGCATCATCGGCGTCGAGCCCTACCTCGGGCATCGCATTCAAGGGCTCAAGAACCTCAAAGAGGCCTACCTCCCCGGCATCTACGACCCCGAAGCTGCAGACGAGAAAATCAACATCGAGGATGATGCCGCCTACGAAATGGCGCGACGGCTTGCACGCGAGGAGGGGCTTCTCGTGGGGATGAGTTCCGGTGCAGCCATGCACGTCGCATGCGAGACGGCCCGTCAGATCCGATCGGGTGTGATCGTCGTGTTGCTGGCCGACGGCGGTGAACGGTACTTGTCCACACCGTTGTTCCAGGTCGCCGAACCGGAAGTCCCGCCGGTCAGACTCCATTTCTTCAACACGCTTTCCAGTCGGTACGAGCCTTTCGAACCCGTGTCGGGCTCAGAGGCCGTGACGATGTATTCATGCGGGCCGACGGTCCACCGGAGACCGCACCTGGGCATCCTGCGGAGGATGTTGGCGGACGACTTCTTTCGCCGCACGCTCGAGATGTCGGGCTATGAAGTCGAACACGTCGTGAGCATCACGGACTTCGACGACAATACGATCCAGGAGGCGGAGCAAACCGGCATTCCGCTTGCAGAGCTGTGCGCCGCACACGAGGCCGAGTTCCATGAAGACATGAAGGCCCTCGGCATCAAACCCGCCAGCACGTACGTTCGCGCCTCCGAGCATGTCGATGATATGATCGACCTCGCCCGCCAGCTCGTCGATCGGGGCTTCGCATATGAAAAGAACCGGTCCGTCTATTTCAACATCGGGCGGGTCGACGATTACGGCGAACTCTCAGGCAAGGATCTCGGCAAGATCCGGATCGGTGCCACCGTAGACCTCGAAAGGTACGACAAGGACGACCCACGCGATTTCACCCTGCTTCGGCGCTCCACCCTCGCGGAGATGCGCAAGGGAGTCGGCTGCAAAACGGATTGGGGCAACGTGCGACCCAGTTGGCACGTGGAGTGCTCTGCCATGTCTCGCGCCGCTCTCGGCGAGCGGTTCGACATCCACACGGCGTCGGTGGACCTCATCTTCCCACACAACGAGAATGAGATTGCGCAAAGTCGGGCCCTTACCGGAGAACCTCAGGCCAAGTTCTGGCTGCACTCTGAACTCGTCCTGGCCAAGGGCAAGAAGATGACCTATGGGGAGGAGAACTGCGTGGTCCTTCCCGACCTGTTGAAGCAGGGCTATTCACCACGTGAGATTCGCTTCTTCCTGCTGCACAGCCACTACCGCCAGCCCGTACATCTGACGCCGGAACGGCTCAAGGCTGCTCGGGCTTCGCTCCGGAGACTTGACGAGTGCATGACGAACCTTGCAGCCGTCAGCACGACGGGGCCTGGTGTGCCTGAACTGGAAGCCTCGGTGGTGACCATGAAGGAGGGAGTCCGCGAGGCGCTCTTCGACGATCTGAACATATCAGCCGCATTGGCCGAACTCTTCCACCTGGTCAGGCAGGCGAACTACCTCATGACTCAGGGGCGGCTGTATAGTGACGATGCGAAGGATGTGATCGCCGCCCTGCGGACGGTGGATCATGTTCTGGGAATTCTCCCGGCCGATGAAGGGCCGGAGGCGATTCCCGAAGAGGTTCAGGAACTGGTGCGCCGGCGAGACGAGGCTAGGGCACAGAAGGATTTCGACCTCGCCGACGAAATCCGCGGCGATCTGACGGACCGTGGATATGTGGTGGAAGACGTTCCGGCAGGCACGCGCGTCAAACGCCGCGGGTAGTGCTCCGTGAACGCTGAACCGATCGGCTTGTAGCCCAGACGCCCTAGCTCGCATTATTCACCGCGGAGCAGGCGAAGATCGCAGAGGAACAACGGGTATGACAGTCGCGATGGGCAAAGGAATCTACACACTATCGGAACGGGCGGCAGACATTCAGTAGCCCGCCCCGCCGGGGTGCCATGGCCAAGCGGACAACAGCCGTGGACGCCTCGCTGACGGGACACATGCGCGCGCCTCGCACACTGGTACTCCAAGTGATCAGCGCGGCCATGTCCTCGCTTCACGGAGGGTCCCCTGGCCTTCCTCCGGCTTGGGCATGGCACCCGCAGATGGGCTCACTGGATGTTTACGCGGTATGAATAATCCGCCCCAGGCAGGGGACCTAACTCATGCGAATCGTAACACGCGGCATATCGGTCGAAGGTCGATCGATTGAAGCCTATATCCGCGGACGATCCGCCGAACCGACCATCCTGATTCTCGGCGGCATGCACGGTGACGAGCCCAAGGGTGTTTACGTCGCGCGGCGACTGATCGCACAACTGGACGGAAAACCAGACACCGGTACCGGTTCACGGTGGGTAGTGATTCCAGTCGTCAACCCTGATGGGTACGAACAACGGAGAAGGCGTAACGTCCGTCTTGTCGACATCAACAGGAACTTCCCTACTAGGTCCTGGACGGAAATCACACGACGAAGCCGCATGTATGGCGGTAAAGCACCCGCCAGTGAACCCGAGACTCGCGCGGTGATCAAGGCCGTGACGAGCTACCGCCCCGGGCTGATCGTCACGATCCATTCGATCGACCGGCATCGCCATTGCAACAACTACGACGGACCGTGCAAAGCCCTCGCACAGATGATGCGCCGGTTCAACAAGTACCCTGTAGTATCATCCCTGGGCTATCCAACCCCGGGCAGCTTCGGCACCTGGGCAGGCATCGAGCGACACATCCCCACGATCACGCTGGAACTACCCTCGCACCACTCTCCCAAACGATGCTGGGAAGACAACTGCCTCGCTCTGCAAGCTTGCGCGGCCCCGTCCTGACGACGTCACCAGTCCTAACAGATCGCAAGCCCGTATTATTCACCGCGGAGCACGCGGAGATCGCGGAGGAACGGGGGGGCGTCCTTTGGACATGGGGGAGACGATGACACACGCTCGGTTTCGCAACCGATCTGGTCCGCAAAGCGGACCATGCAAAAATGGTGATGCCTTCCGCAACGATCATCGCCTCCCCCACCTCCGGAGGAGATGGGCCACCCTGCCCGTCCTGACGACGTCCTCATTTCCAACAGGCCGATGGCTTTTGTCGTGGCTCCGGTTTACGATCTTGTGTGCCATGGCCATGAAATCTCAAACGCAGCGAGGACTGCTGTTCGGCTTCATCGGCTCGATCCTCTGTTGCGGACTGGTGGGTATCTACTGCCTCCTCATCGGGCAGATGGGCTCGTTCGAGGCTCGTGTGCTCGGGACGACAGCCGTTATCGGGGCGGCCTCGATCCTGGGGTTGGCTTGTGCCATTCCGTGGGAGCGACGGCGATGGCATCCCGTCGGCCCGATCGGCATCTTCGCTGTCGTCATCGCCCTGATCCTGGTCCTGATCGCAATCTGGGTGGACCTATGGCGTCTCGTTGATTGGGACGAAGCGTTCTACAGAACCATGGGCGTTGTGTGCGTGGTCGGCGTTGCCCTGCCGCATGTCGCTTTATTGTCCCTCGCCCGTCTGCGGCGTTCCTATGGCTGGGTACGACGGCTCACCATCATCATGATCGTGTTACTCGGCAGTGCGATCAGTTACCTGATCGTGGTTGAGCCCGGGGGAGATTACTGGGCCCGGATCACCGGCATTCTAGCCATCACTGTCGTCTGTGGGACCATTGCAGTCCCGATCCTGCACCGGGTCTCCGCGATCCGGACGCGCGACGACGTTCGCACGGTCGTACTCCTCCTTTCGATCACATGCCCTCGCTGTAGCATGACACAGGAGTTGCCCGCGGGTCGATCCAGTTGTGCGGGCTGTGGCCTGAAGTTCCTGATCCAGATCGAGGAGGAAAACTGCCCGACCTGCGGCTACCCGCTGTACCGGCTGGAATCGAGCGTGTGCCCGGAGTGCGGCACGCCGATCGCACGGGGGGCGGACCAGGCGTGACCCGCCTCACACCCCGGATTCCGGCCCCGGGCACTCGATTCCACGATCACAGCTCCACACCCGATTCTTGCCTTATCGCCGAGTTACGATAAGAATGCACATTCTCGACGGCTGGGGGATTTTCCAGGCTTCGAGGGTCGACATGGTGGTTTACGGCAGCGTGGGAAGGACCTTGACCTCGTGAACAACGCATCCTCGCAACGGCAGCGCATCAGCGAGCGCCTGGCCGGGCATCACATCCTGGTGACGGGCTCGACGGGTTTCCTCGCAAAGGCGTTCATCGAGAAGCTGCTGCGCGAGGTGGATACGATCGGTGGAATCCACCTGCTGGTCCGGACCCGACCGGGCGGTGCTACCCCGAAACGGCGGGTCATGCGGGAAGTGTTGGGCTCTCGGGCGTTCGATCGCTTGCGAGCGTCGCTGGGCGAGGGGTTCTCCCGGCTCTGTGATGAGAAGATCCATGTGCTGCGCGGCGACCTCTCGAAAGAGCGGCTGGGCCTGACTCGTGACGAGTACGACGCTCTGACCCGGCGAATCACCCTGGTCGTCAACAGCGCCGCGACAGTGACTTTCGACGAACGCATCGATCTGGCCGTCGAGCTCAACTCCAAGGGGCCCAGCCGACTGCTGCGGCTGGCGACCGACTGCGGCAGTATCCCCTTCATGCATGTTTCGACATGCTATGTCTGCGGAGCACGCCGCGGCACCGTCCTCGAGGATTTCAGCGCCCCCAACCGCGCACAAGAGACACTACCGCGTCTGCCCGACGGCGCGTTCGATCTGGATGGTTTGATCGATTCGCTTCGGGCGGAAGCCGCCCAGCTCCGGCACCGCTTCGGGGCGGACACGGAAGCGTGCCGACGCCAGCTCATAGATGCGGGCATGCAGAACGCTCGCTCGAACGGTTGGAACGATACCTACACCTTCACGAAGTGGATTGGCGAGCAACTTCTGATTCGTGACCACGGCACGGTTCCCCTGACGATCTTCCGACCGGCCATCATCGAGAGCAGCTACGACGAACCCACACCCGGCTGGATCGACGGGTTGCGGATGGCGGACCCCATAATCATCGCCTACGGGCGGGGGAAGCTCGAGGAGTTCCCGGGCATTGGCAACCTTGCCATCGACCTTATCCCGGTGGATTTTGTCGCCAATGCTATGATCACCACCCTCCCGGTGGGAGATGGCTGGCGAGAAGGTCCTGCCGTCTATCACTGCGCGTCAAGCCAGCGGAACCCGCTGTATCTGAGGGAGTTGCGCAAGGCGCTCGTTCGGGCATTCGAGAAACAGCCTATGAGCGACGACGCAGGGCGGCCCATCCGCCCGCGCCGGCTCGTGTTCGCCGATCGGGATTCGTTTGTCGCACATTGGCAGACGAAGCAGCGGCGCGTCGCGCGCCTCCAGAAGATCCTCGCCGCCTTCGGTGTCCGCGGGCGGCGCTACCGGAAGCTTTCCGCAATCCTCCGTCAGATCGAGCTGCTACTCTATTTCGCCAAGATATACGCCCCGTACACTCACATCGACTGTCGTTTCGCTGACGATGCGTTGCGTAAGGCGGCGGAACGGCTGCATCCGGATGATCGATCGGCGTTCCCGTTCGATGCCGGCGTGGTCGACTGGGATGACTACCTCGTCAACCGCCACGTGCCGGGTTTGCGCGCTTTCGTGCTGGGGTCGACGGGTGATGCGACACCGCGCATCCTGGCAACCGGCGACTGGGATCAGGATGGTGCCGCCGTTGCGACCGACGCTCTTCGCGGCGCGAATCTCTTCGACGTGTTTCGACGGGCGGCCGAACGATTCGGCAGCAAACCCGCTCTCCAGGTGCGCCGCAACGGTCGTTGGATCCGCTACACCTTCGACGAGGCCGTGCGAGCAACAGGTTTGATCGCCCGACGGTTCAGGGAGCGAGGTCTGCAGCCGGGTGACCGGATCGCAATCTGTGGGGATAGCGGTCCCGAGTGGGGTCTGGCGTACCTGGCCGCCATGCGAGCCGGGCTCGCGGTCGCCCCTCTCGATCCCCAGCTCCCACCCGCCGAAGCCTGGGCATCCGCGCGGTTCGCCGAAGCGAAGCTGATGTGCACCACGCCATCGATCGGCAAGGGGCTGACCGAGCAGCGCGGCGACCACGATCCCGAGATCGTAACGCTGCGAGAGCCCTTCATTCCGCGACCCGGCGCGTCGCGAGAGTCAGGCGATGAACCGGTGCCCGTCGATGGCACGGCCATTGCATCGATTCTCTTCACGTCCGGCACCACGGTCTCCCCCAAGGCCGTACTGCTGACCCATCGCAACCTCATGGTCAACGCCGCCGCGCTCGTGCGTGTTCATCCCGCCACCGCGTCGGACGAGATGCTGTCCGTGCTGCCGATGTACCATGCTTTCGAGTTTACGGGCGGCTTCCTCGTTCCACTGCTGTCCGGTGCGACGATCACCTACGTAGAGCAGCTCAAGGGTCCCGAGATCGTCTCGACCATGCAGGCGACCGGCACCACGATCATGTTGGTAGTACCTCGACTGCTGCGTCTGTTTTACGATTCGATCAGAAACAACGTTGCCGGCTCCGGTGTCCTGACCCGCACGATGTTCCGCCTGTCGGGATTGCTCTCGAACCTGACGGGGCACCGGCTGGGGCGGTTGCTGTATTACCCGATTCACAAGCGTTTCGGCGGGCGTCTGCGCATGTTCGTTTGTGGCGGCTCGCGGCTCGACCCGGAGCTCTTCACGGCCTTTGCCCGCATGGGATTCCCCGTATACGAAGGGTACGGGCTGACCGAAACCGCACCCGTTCTGGCCGTCAACCCCGCCGGACGGGCGCGCGCCGGCTCGGTGGGACCTGCGCTACCCGGCGTCGACATCGAGATCCGCAACCAGGACGCCGAGGGAGTCGGGGATATCTGGGTCCGCGGTCCCAACGTAATGTCGGGCTACCTGAAAAACAGGGAGGCGACGCAGTCGGTTCTCGTCGACGGCTGGTTCAGCACCGGCGACCTGGGCCGGTGTGACGCCGGCGGCTACGTGTACCTGACGGGCAGGTCCACAGACCTCATCGTCACCGACGCAGGCAAGAACGTCTATCCCGACGAGGTCGAGGTC